>JBKJMK010000397.1:0-6795 GCA_046596005.1 Usitatibacteraceae bacterium
GTGCCCAGGAATACCGGCGCAGTGACGAGCTTGATGACCAGCTCGTTCGGCAGCGTTACGGTGAGGGCGCTCTCCACCGCCAGGGGATACCAGCGGTTATGGAAGCCGAGAATCCCCTCGTCGGATGGCATCAGATCGACCGTTACTTCCCTGCACTTCCAGCGACAGATCGGCGCATCGGCGCTCATGTCGTGCGTGAACCCCAACGCCTCGAATTGTCTTTCTAGCGCATGAAATTCCTGTTGCGAAACCACGTGCGCGACCAGATCGACATCGTTCGTCATGCGAATAGGCTGCGCCCGCACATTGGTGACGAGCAGGCCGGTCGCGCAGCCGCCAACAAACACCAGCGATTCGCGCAGCGGGCCAAGCGCAGTCGCTACCGTCGTCAGGATGGCGAGGTTCTTCTCGTCGGCGGTGATGGTCATCATCATCATGATCGGCTTCGCACGGAGTTAGCGTAATCGTTCTTCGAGCAATGCAATCGCAAGCTCACGCTCGCGCGCCGCACCGATGCGCAAAGCATCGAACAAAGAAAGCATTTCGTATAGCGCCTTGTCTTCCATCGCCGCCAACGGTGCTTTTTCATATAGCGGCAGCAGTGTCATTCCGCGCGTCGTGCCCTCAGCACTCGGCCACACCGGCGGATTCTCGTCAGCGAACAAGACTTTCTCTTTCAATGGATTTACGCCGTACGCCGTGGGAAAGCCGATCGTCATTTCCCCGCGCACGGGCGGAAAGGCGTACGGCGCGCCGTAATAAATAAAATTCTTGAGCGTCGCCATGATAGGGCGAACCTCACCCTCAATTTCCGTCGCCAACTTGGCCGCGACCAAACGCTTCACCGCCGCGTGCGCTTCAAACTGAGAAAGCTTTAGCCTTTTGCCAAGCTCCTCATACGTCAGCCGCTCACCACACAGCACGACCAGCTTTAGCGCCACCACAACGTCTTGCGGCTTGAGCGCCCACTGGCCACTCTTCGCGCGCTTTGGCGAAGAGGAGTTGCTTGATTTGATTGGGGAATTCATAATGTTAAGTCCGCCATATGCTATTTGCATATAGCATATAGTCAACTTGCATTTCTTGTCAATCACTCTTCATATGCTATATGCAAATAGCATATTACTATGTTTTTAAACCGAGTTAAACTTGATAAACTCTAGTATTGGTGAGCCTTTCGGGATGAAAAGGACTGTAACGGCACGCTGGGTGAGGACTTTCTGAAACGTGAACGGCTGGGAACCGTTACAGAAGGTAGTACTAATGCGCTGCCGCAAACTCCAGAATCTGCTGCTTCTGCGCGTACGGCAGAACAGTGACGCCGATGTCTTGCAGGCTATCCACAATCTCGCGAACCGCACCAACACGAGGATCGTTATGCGTCGGGCCGTTAACGGCAAATAGAACACGTTCAGGAAGTAACCCGCGCTTCTTCAAGGCCTGCACTCGAAAAAGCCACTGCCCACCGTGATCGAGAATCTTGTTTGGTGCTGGTTGGTTCAAGTGCAAAGGCCTGATCGCCTTTAACACCAGTTCGTCCTGCTTTTCTACAAACGGAAATGCCGCACGATACTCTTGATTGCCCACTTCAACACGCGCAAATCGTTCGCCAATCTTCGCTTGTCCAAGCCATTTGCGCATGCCTCTTTCAAGCGCAGCTTCCTGGTACTCACGCGTCACGAAACCACGCTCGACATAGTGCGCGTAAAGCTCGTCAAGTTTCGCCTTCGGGCAGCGGGCGGCGCCACACGGGCAGACTCGCGGGCAAACCCTTGGCGTATTTGTTCGATTGTATTTCGACGCCGCTAAGCGTGGTGCCTTCTTTCTTGGTTTCGATAATTCCAGCGGCTTTGCCGTCGATGTAAAACAAATAGTCGGCAAAGCCGTAGCCGGAGTTGAGCGGGAATTCGTGAATCGCCACACCCTTGGCCGCGTGTATGTTGGCGTTGGACATTTCGCACACATGCCAACCCGCCGCGATGAGCAAGCGGTCAATGTTCTACCTGGCCTGTGCTTCCGGATTTGTTGCCGGGCTCATGCGGCATTCTTTTTGTGATTGTGCGATTGACAAACTCTAGCACTGGTGGGCATTACAGGCAATAAATGCTTGTAAAAGCCCGCCAGTGCTAGAGTTTCGTTTGTTATTTGCTATTGCGTCCGCACCATCGTACCGTATTCCTCAGTCACGGAACTGGCTAGTCAAGACAGATTCCAGGCGTTTCCGCCGGTGAGGTTTTGGCTTAATTGCTCCTTCCCATGCCTCGTATGCAGCGCTACAACTCCGTATATTTCCTACTACTCCCCCGCGCCTTTTCCACAGGGTATTTCTCCGCATTCAGCACAATCTTCGCGTTCGCGGCCGCGATGAGATCGATGCCCAGCTTGTCGCTGATGCGGATCAGGTAGAGCAGCACGTCGGCCACTTCGGAGCTGACGTCATTGAGCGCCTCCGGCAGCAGTTGCTGGCTCTGGTCCTCGGTGAGCCACTGAAAGTTTTCAAGTAGCTCGGCCGCTTCCACCGCAAGGGCGGCGGCCAGGTTCTTGGGCGAGTGGAATTGATCCCAGTCGCGTTCAGCGGCGAAGGTGCGGAGTTGGTTGCGGAGGGATTCGAGGTCGGTCATGGGCGACGGTTCAAGGGAATAATAACCCGCAGCATTTTGCGTATCTCCCGGTCCGAAAATACCTGGAGAATTGCCGCAGTAGTAATGTGGTTTGATTTTTTTATGCTGGATAGAATTCATTTTATCCTACAGCATCAGCACCAAACAGGAACCCAAACCGGAGCATCCAAACGTGCTGCACTCCTCCAATCGCAATCAAGGCGCATTTCTCATCGGCCCCGATGCTGGCGGTTGATTGTGTGTCCACCGCCGAATGGCTTGGCGCGTTTTACTCTTCATTGCGCTTTTTTCTATGCATGGTTTTACCTGTTCGCTGGATTGACTTCGGGGTTTTCAGCGTGGTAACAGGTAGTATAGTTTTAGGGTTTTAAGGCGGCAGTGGGTTCGCTGGGTTGGCGCGACAAAAATATCATCAGCGCGCGCTTTTTCAAAGCGGTTCAATCGTTACAACATGGAGTTTTTATGCGCAAAATTTATTTGGCACTTCCGATTCTGCTGCTTGCTCAGTTGTCTCCTGCGTATGCGGCGGACGTTGATGTTCGGGTCATTCTTTCTAGCGAGGTAAGGCCGGGGGTATATGGTCGGGTTGAGTACGGCAACGCGCCTCCGCCGGTGTTGGTCTATACCGAGCCGAGGATCATTGTCCGGCAACCTCAGGTGGTACAGGTTCAGCCGATTTACCTGCATGTGCCGCCGGGACACGCAAAAGACTGGGGCAAGCATTGTCGTAAATACAACGCCTGCAACTCACCGGTTTATTTCGTCAAGTCTTCGGAATACGAACCAAAAAAAGCGAAGAAAGAAAAGAAAGAGAAGAAGGAAAAAAAGGACAAGCGTGATTGAATGCGGTCCCGAAGCGGGTTTTAGGGATCGTGAACGAGGCGGCGGTATCGAGAGTTGGTCGCCGCCGCCTGATTGCAGCGCGGTATTGTGGGGCGGGACAGTTGATGAGCGTTCGTGACTGTGCGTAAACGCTGGCCCCGACCTCAATGAAAAAACAGATACGCCACAAAAATGGCCGCAACAACGCCCGCAAAATCGGCCAGCAATCCGTAGGTAATTGCGTAGCGCGTTTTCTTGATGCCGACCGAGCCAAAATATAACGCCACGATGTAGAACGTCGTATCGGCTGAGCCCTGAAAAATACACGCGAGTCTGCCAACAAATGAATCGACGCCGTAGGTTTGCATCGCGTCGATCATCATCGCCCGCGATCCTGAGCCGCTGATGGGCTTCATCAGCGCCGTCGGCAGCGCGGGCGTGAAATCGGTATTCACGCCGAGCTGCGTGAAAAACCACGTAAATCCGCTCACCACGAATCCAAGAATGCCGGAGTTGCGCAACACGCTGATGGCCACCAGCATGCCGACAAGGTATGGAATAATTTTCAGCGAGGTCTCGATGCCACCCTTGGCACCTTCGATAAACGCATCGTAAACATCTACCCGTTTTCGCAACGCGGCGATGATAAAGCCGACGATGATCGAGAACAAAATCAGGTTGCTCACGACTTTGGAAAAGACTTCAATTTCCGGCTTGGTAAGGTAATTGGTCATGTACCAGATCACGCCGATGATGAAGCTCGTCAAGCCGCCGAGCCAGCCGAGGATTACGCGATCAAACATGTTGATGCGCTGTTTGATTGCGACGGCGACCATCGAAACGACGGTGGCAACGTAAGTCGCAATCAGGGTCGGGATGAAAATATCCGATGCATCTTTTGCCCCCAGCACCGCGCGCTGCGCCATGATCGAAAGCGGGATTAACGTCAGCCCCGAGGTGTGCAACACCAGGAACATGATCTGCGCGTTGCTGGCTTCTTCCTTGTTTGGGTTGAGCGTCTGCAAACTCTCCATTGCCTTCAGGCCAAACGGCGTGGCGGCATTGTCTAGCCCCAGAAAGTTGGCCGAGAAATTCATTACCATGTGGCCGGTGGCGGGATGGTCTTTCGGCACTTCCGGGAAAATACGCGAGAAGAACGGCGCAATGATGCGTGCCAGCAGGTTAATGGCACCGGCCTTTTCGCCGATGCTCAAAATCCCCAGCCACAGAGTCATGATGCCCGCGAGCGGTAACGCGATATCCATGACCGCTACTTTCGCAGCTGTGAAGGTGCCGTCGATGATGCGTTTGAAAACTTCGACGTCGCCCAGAAACAACCATTGCGCGAGTGCTGCCAAAAAGCCGACGAGGAAGAAGCCGGTCCAGATGTAGGTCAGGGTCATTTTGTGTGCGTCTTTTTCTTGTAAAGTGCAGAGTGCCCACGCTAAAACTTTTCCGTACTTTACACGTCCGGCTGGGCTTTACGGACAGTTTTATTTCCCCTCGATTCGCCAGCGTCCCGACCTATTGATTGACCCATGTCGCCTGCACTGCTTTTTTGCTTCGTCATTGCCTATTTCGCCCTGCTCCTCGGCGTCGCCTGGTTTACTTCGCGCAATGCCAACAACGAATCATTTTTTATCGGTAACCGCAACAGTAACTGGATGCTGGTCGCCTTCGGCATGGTGGGCACTTCGCTCAGTGGCGTGACGTTCATCAGTGTTCCCGGTGCGGTGGGTTCCAACGCGTTCACCTATTTCCAGATCGTCATCGGCCAGCTGGTGGGTTATTTTGTGATCGCGTTTGTGCTTCTGCCGGTGTACTACCGGCTAAAACTCACATCGATCTATCACTATCTCGATACGCGGATGGGGCCACACGCCTATAAAACCGGCGCCGGTTTTTTTGTGTTGTCACGCACACTCGGTGCCACGGCGCGCTTGTATCTGGTGGTTAAGATATTGCAGGACGCCATTCTCGATAGCCTGCACGTACCGTTCTGGCTGACTGCCCTGGTGATCCTCATCATGATTGTGCTTTATACCTACAAAGGCGGCGTCAAAACGATTGTCTGGACAGATACATTGCAAACGGCCTGCATGCTCGCGGGCTTGGTGATCTGCGTGAACTATGTGCTCGACGGGTTGCATCTCTCGATCGGGGAGAGTTTGGTGCAGTTGAACGCGCAGGGCCTCTCGACCGTTTTCTCCACTGAAGTGGATAGCAGCAAATTTTTCCTGAAACAAATACTTGCCGGGGTGTTTATCGCCATCGCGATGACCGGGCTCGATCAGGAGATGATGCAAAAGAATATTTCGGTGAAAACGCTGGCGGACTCACAGAAAAACATGATCACGTTAAGCATCATCATGCTGGGTGTGGTGTTGTTGTTCCTCTATCTCGGTGGACTGCTGACCCTCTATGCACCGGTCGTCGGTGTGACAGAAACGGGCGACAGGATTTTCCCCGCTGTTGTACTGGGCCACCTCCCCGCCATGGTGCAGGTCATTTTCGTGATTGCCTTGATTTCCGCACTTTTCCCCAGTGCCGATGGCGCCATTACCGCGCTGACGTCGTCGTTCTGCATCGATATCCTCGGCCTCAACCGCCGCAATGACATGAATGAGGCGGCGAAGAAACGATTGCGCCACCAGGTTCATTTAAGTTTTGCGCTGCTATTTTTAATGTTGGTCATGGTGTTCAAGTGGGCCGACAATCCGAGCATGATCGGGCTCATCCTGAAACTTGCGGGCTACACTTATGGGCCGCTGCTGGGTCTGTTCGCGTTTGGTATTCTTACGCGGCGTGTCGTTCGTGATCCATTGGTGCCCCTGATCGCGCTGGCCGCACCGGTCATCTGTTTTTTTATCGACAAGTATCAGCGCGCACTATTCGGCACCTATGAAATCGGGCTGGAGCTGCTGATAATCAATGGCGCGCTTACATTCATCGGCTTGTGGCTGGTGTCACGTCATCCCGGCGAACGCAGGGACTCAGCGGCGTAGCCCGCATACACTGCGCCGCATGCGGGCTACATCCGCGCAGCACGAACGGCATTGTCTACGGGTTGCTACTGCATCTTCACCCAGATCGGCGCAAACTTGTTGTCCGAGCGATGTATCACGCTCACGTTTGCACGCGAAACCCACGGAATCACCTGACGGTGGATCGGTATGACAAGGACCTCGTTTTTCACCAGCTCGACAGCTTGATTGATGAGAGTCTGGCGTTTTGCGATATCCATTTCGCCTTCAGCCTTATCGATCAAATCATCGAGCGCGGCGTTCTTGAAATTGCCGTAGTTGGTATCACCAGCACCTTTGTCGTTCAGGCTGTGAAACAGCGGCTTCAA
>JBKJMK010000163.1:0-5104 GCA_046596005.1 Usitatibacteraceae bacterium
TCAACGACGGCTCGATGGATCGTTCGGCCGCACTGCTGCGCGAACAATTTCAGCAGCGCCCCGCTGTCACGCGGGTAATCTTGTTTAACGGCAATTATGGTCAGCATATGGCCATCATGGCCGGCTTCGAGCGCTGCCGTGGCGAGCGAATCGTTACGCTGGACGCTGACCTGCAAAATCCACCCGAAGAAATCGGCAACCTGATGGCCGAGATGGACAAAGGTTTTGATTACGTTGGCAGTATCCGCAAAAAACGCCATGACACGGCATGGCGTCGCCTGGCCTCGAAAGCCATGAACCGGACCCGCGAACAGCTCACACACATCAGGATGACCGATCAAGGCTGCATGCTGCGTGCCTATAGCCGCGACATCATCAATGCGATCAACCAGTCCCGCGAAGTCAGCACCTATATCCCCGCGTTGGCGTACTCTTTTTCGCACAACCCGACCGAAGTTGAAGTCGAGCACGAAGAGCGCTCGGCGGGTGAATCAAAATACTCACTCTATAAACTCATTCGGCTCAATTTCGACCTTGTTACCGGTTTTTCCACCGTGCCTTTGCAGATTTTTTCATTTATCGGCATCATCATCTCGTTGCTTTCCCTCGCGTTTGTGGTGTTTCTCGCCGTCCGTCGGTTGATCGTCGGCCCGGAGGCCGAGGGCCTGTTCACGTTATTTGGCATCGCGTTCTTCCTGATTGGCGTCACGTTGTTTGGTATTGGCCTGCTGGGCGAATATGTAGGTCGGATTTATCAGCAAGTGCGCGAGCGGCCTCGCTACCTCATTCAAGCAGTACTTGAAAAAACCGAATGAGCTCGGCGGTCGTTTTTGCGTATCACAACGTCGGCGTAAAGTGCCTTTCTGCTCTGCTCGATCATGGCGTCGACGTGAAACTTGTCGTCACGCACCGCGACAACGCAGACGAACAAATTTGGTTCGACAGTGTTGAGAAACTGGCGATCTCCCATCGTATTGCGGTCGTAATGCCGGACAACCCCAACACGCCCGATTTCATTGCCAGCATTGTTGCGCTCAAGCCTGATTTCCTGTTTTCGTTCTATTACCGAATGATGCTGAAACCCGGATTATTGGCCACCGCTACGCGCGGCGCATTCAACATGCATGGCTCAATGCTTCCCAAATATCGTGGCCGGGCGCCGGTAAATTGGGCGATCATCAAGGGTGAAACCGAAACCGGGGCGACGCTGCATGAGATGGTGGAAAAGCCTGACGCGGGTCGCATCGTCGATCAGGAGGCTGTCGCCATCCTGCCGGATGACAACGCGCAACAGGTTTTTCACAAAGTCACCGACGCAGCCATCACCGTGCTTGATCGATCACTGCCAACGCTGGTCGCGGGTAGCGCCATCCTGCACACGCAAGATCTTTCGCAGGGCAGCTACTTTGGTGGCCGCAAACCGGCGGATGGCGTCATCAATTGGTTCGAGAGCGCGCAAAACATTCATAATCTCGTACGGGCAGTGGCACCGCCCTATCCTGGTGCTACGACCACCGTTGCAGGGCAGACGATGACTATCCATCGAACACAATTGGCGCCAGCACATTTTCAACACGCGCAACCAGGCATGTTGAATGTGAGTTCCGAGCGCGTGATTGCGCTTTGCGGGGATGGAAGAATGCTGCGAATCCTGGACGCCGGGATTGATGGACAGCCGCACAATGAAATCATGCTGGCGGTAAGGCTGGGCATCGGTGTTCACCCTTTGGGACGCTGAATGACCAACACCATTTTCTCCTCGACACGATCAAAACACCGTAGCAAAGACCATCACATTTCCTCACAAAACAAATCAGATATCCTCTCTGTATGAAAAAAATCCTCATCCTCGGCGTCAACGGTTTCATCGGCCATCATCTCTCCAAGTGCATCCTCGGCACCACCGATTGGCATGTCTACGGAATGGACATGAGTTCTGATCGCGTCAAGCCCTTCATGAGTGACCCGCGCTTTCACTTTTTCGAAGGCGACATCACCATCAACAAGGAGTGGATCGAGTACCACATCAAAAAATGCGATGTGGTCCTGCCGCTGGTGGCGATTGCAACGCCATCGACCTATGTCAAGGATCCGCTGCGCGTCTTCGAGCTCGATTTTGAAGCCAACCTTCCCTTCGTGCGTGCCTGCGTGAAATACAAGAAACGCATCATCTTCCCGTCAACCTCCGAGGTCTACGGCATGTGCGCGGATAACGAGTTCGATCCGCATTCGTCCAATCTGGTGTTGGGACCGATCGAAATGCAGCGCTGGATTTATTCCTGTTCCAAACAATTGATGGATCGCGTCATCTATGCCTATGGGTCACGAGACGAGCTTGATTTCACGTTATTTCGCCCGTTTAACTGGATCGGTGCCGGGCTCGATTCCATCCACACGCCGAAGGAAGGATCATCGCGTGTCATTACGCAATTTTTTGGTCATATCGTCCGTGGCGAGCCGATCAAACTGGTGGACGGCGGCGCGCAAAAACGCGCGTTTACCTACGTCAGCGACGGCATCTCGGCACTAACGAAAATTATTGCCAACGAAAACAACGTTGCGAGCGGGCAAATTTATAACATCGGCAACCCCAGAAACAACTACTCGGTACGCGAGCTCGCCACCATGATGCTGGAACTCGCCAAAAGCTATCCGGAGTACCGGGATACCGCTGCCAAGGTACGACTGATCGAGACGACCGCCGGCGATTATTACGGCAAGGGCTATCAGGACGTCCAAAACCGCGTACCAAAAATCGACAATACGATGAAGGATTTGAATTGGGCACCTGAAGTCAATATGGCGGATGCGCTCAAGGGCATATTTGACCACTACCGCAAAGAGCTTGAAGAAGCCAGGCACCTCGTCGATTAGATTATTCCGGAGCGCTTCTCCCATGTTCGGTATTCACGATCTCCCGCTGTTCATACTCGCCGGCCTGCTGCTCAATATCACGCCGGGGCCGGACCTGCTCTACATCGCCGGTCGCACGGCCTCGCAAGGCTTTCGCAGCGGTCTGGCTGCTGTGATGGGCATTAATGCGGGCTGTTTGGTGCACACCTTTGCAGCGGCCATCGGCTTATCGGCAATTCTAACGACGTCTGCGGAAGCTTTTTTCGTCATCAAGCTGGTCGGGGCGGCCTATCTTGTTTACGTTGGTATTTCCCTGCTGCTGCAAAAACAACCGGATGGCGCAGCGCTGGATATTTCAAGCACGCTTCCATCGAAGACAACGCGTCAGGCGTTCTGGCAGGGGTTTCTGACCAATGTACTGAACCCCAAAGTAGCGTTATTTTTTCTTGCGTTCCTGCCACAGTTCATCTCGGCTGACAGTACAACCAAGCCTGTTGCGTTCGTTGTGCTCGGCATCATCTTTATTTTCAACAGCCTGTTCGTCACCATCAGTTTCGCGGCCCTCGTTGCCCAGGCGCGCGACCTGTTTCAAAATTCATCCCGGATCGCGAGTTGGCTCAACCGTTGCTGCGGTGTGCTATTCATCGCCATCGGCGTCAAGCTTGCCTTAACCGAGAAACCAATATGATCGATCCAATCGTCGGCGTCGTCATGGGTTCCCAGTCCGACTGGGATGTCATGCAACATGCCGCCAATGTGCTGCGTGATTTCGGCGTTGCGTTCGAACACAAAGTCGTGTCCGCGCACCGCACGCCAGACGCCATGTTCGACTACGCCGAAAGCGCGCGAGCCCGCGGACTTAAATGCATCATCGCCGGCGCTGGCGGTGCTGCACATTTGCCCGGCATGATCGCCAGCAAGACGACCATCCCGGTGCTCGGCGTACCGGTGCCATCGAAACATCTGGCTGGGCAGGACTCGCTCTATTCCATCGTGCAAATGCCCAAGGGCATACCGGTGGCCACGTTTGCGATAGGCGAAGCGGGTGCCGCCAACGCTGCGCTGTTTGCCGTGAGCCTGCTGGCAGGATCCGATGCCGACCTGGTCACCAAGCTTGCTGAATATCGAGAGAGCTTGAAAGAGCAAGTTGCGGCGATGCAGCTTCCTGAAGTGCTTTAGCGGTCATGATCCTACCCGGCGCAACTCTGGGCTTGGTTGGCGGTGGCCAGCTTGGACGCATGTTCACACTGGCCGCGCGCAACCTCGACTATCGCGTCACGGTGCTTGACCCCGATCCGCTTTCACCCGCCGCAGAATTTGCGAGCGGCCACCTCAATACGGCTTACACCCATCCGGTATCGCTTGAAGAAATGGCCAGAACCTGTGCCGCCGTGACAACGGAATTTGAAAACGCGCCGGCCGAAGCGCTGATTGAACTGGCCAAACGCACCACCGTTCGACCGAGCGGTCACGCAGTCGCCATTGCGCAGGATCGTACGGCCGAGAAGGCATTCTTTACATCCAATGGTTTCCCGGTCGGGCCGTTTGCGGTGATTCGCCATCACGATGACATCGATGCCGCGCTGCGTACTGTGAAGTTGCCCGCCGTTCTTAAAACAGCCCGCTTCGGCTATGACGGCAAGGGCCAGGCCCGCATCAACACGCGTGACGAACTGGTGGCCACGCTCACCGACTGGAAAAGCGCATTGTGCGTGCTGGAAGAATTTCTGCCACTGGTGAAAGAAATATCGGTGGTGCTCGCCCGCGCCGAAGATGGCGAGATTGCGCTTTTTCCAATCGCTGAAAACCAGCATGTGAATGGCATTCTCGATATCACCATTGCACCCGCCCGTATTTCGTCCTCGCTTGCGCGGGAGGCTTCAGGTCTCGCCTCGTTGATGGCGGAGAGGCTTGCCTACGTCGGCGTCATGGCGGTGGAGTTTTTTGTTGTGGCAGGCGACAAACTACTCATCAACGAGATCGCGCCGCGTCCGCACAACAGCGGGCACTACACGATTGATGCCTGCCGCACGAGCCAGTTTGGCCAGCAACTGCGCGCCGTTTGTGGCCTACCATTGGGCGATGCCTCGCAGCACACACCGGCAGTGATGTTGAATCTCCTTGGCGACGTGTGGCCAAGCGAGACCCAGCATCCCGATTGGTCGCCCGTGTTTGCCAATCCGAATGCGAAGCTGCATCTCTACGGCAAGCAGCACGCGAAGTGGCGCCGGAAGATGGGGCACATCACGGT
>JBKJMK010000279.1:0-7038 GCA_046596005.1 Usitatibacteraceae bacterium
CATATATTTGGGGTGTTCGAGCTAAAGGTCACCGAAAGGGAAGATGTGGCAGTCGCAGACAACGTAATTGGTGTCGAGCTGAATGTTTGTGCGCCGGGATTTACAAACGTAATCGACTGACTAGCCAAGGAGGCAACATTCAGCATAAAACTCTGCATCGCGGAGCCGCTGCCGTTGGTCGCAGTAATCGTCACAGGGAAACTGCCGGATGCTGTGGGCGCTCCGGAAAGTACACCGCCAGATGAGAGGCCCACCGTGCCGGGGAGGCCAGTCGCTGAAAAAGTGATTGGGCCTGAGCCGCTCGCCGTCACGTTAAACGTATTGGCAGCGTTCAGCGCAAACGTGGTCGAAGCGGCGCTGGTGAAGGTCGGTGCCAACACACGATTCAACGTGAAGCTGGCGGTGATAGGCGCATCGGTTGGCACGATGGTTGCACCGCAGGTTCCATCCGCGTCAACCGCAGCAGCAGAGGCGGCCGCCAAGCTAATCACGTAGGAAGCATTGGTCGCGGTGGCCTGAGGGGACAGATCAAAGGTTGCGAGCAATTGATTAGGCGCAGCCGCAACGGGGGATAATGTCGCCACAGTCCCGCCAAAGTCAGCAACGGTTGCGGGATTATTGATGGCATTGGGTGTCAGTGAAACTTCGCTATTAGCATCGGGGTAGTTCGCCCCCAGCGCGCGCGCATTCACGATGAAACGGCCACTTTCGCCTGTAGCAGATTGCAACAGAATGGTATGCCCGCACATCGCCGTCGGAGCCGTGGTGGTCGCGCAAAGTGAAACCTGAACTGCCGGGCCGCTCGTTGCAAAGCCGGCGGAGGTGGCGCCGAGGCAATTCGAGTTAGTCGAGAAAAACGTCGAAATCGCTGCTTCGGCGGGAAAGGCAAATCCCAGTGTGGCGAACGCAATTGCTGCAAGCGCGCGCGAGGTTTTTATCAGGTTCATGTTTTTCCTCTTAACGTATTAACTTGGGCACGACGAATTTCACAAAACACGTCCAGCGCATTCCACACTCACAACAGCCGAAACTAGTCTACCACTGCGCGCGCGATGCAACAACACCCTGCTTTTCGCTTGGCGCACACCCAACCGGTTCAGCAAAAATGCTGGAATTTCCCGCGTTTTTGCTGATCGAATCTTTGAAACAACCAACTACTTCTAAGTAGTTTAATTACGATGAGCCAATATTGGTGATGATGCAACGTTCACCCTGTATAGGCTATCCCGTATTCAGGGGTGACAACTGTTATTTCCCCGTTATTTTCCATTCCTATGTGTATTGCATCACACTTTCGTCTGAAAGCCTTTATCGATGTGCGTTTGTCTATATAACGTAATTAGATACCAAACTCTGCCATGGATTTATTCCCGGCTGACGTCAAGCTAGCGAAATGAACGTCGAATCAATATCCGCAAGCATTTGAAAGTCTTTTGAGCAGGAAATTCTCGCCATTGCTTGAAGCCTTTGGCCGCTGCCGGTTTTCATGGCAATGCCAGCCCTGAACGCGCCTTCGCCGCAGAAATGTCAGAAAAATCGATCCTTCAAGACACACTCACGCCGGTGCGGTTCACGCGCATTTCGTTGTTGATAGCCATCGCAGAACCGACCGCGCTGTCCGACGGCGAAGTCTGAACAAGTTTAAGGTCTCCTGGAGTGGTGATAGGGGTATCGAAACGAGACACAACGATTACAACGCGGCTATCAAGACCCGGTGTGACCGCATAGATCAATCCACAATAGCAAAACAGGAGAAAAGCCAGAACGCGGCGCATGCAAAACTTTAGCGGCATTTGTACGCCGCATAAAGTGCAAAAACGCACACTGGCAGCATTTGTTTTGAATGCACGGTTGTGGTGCGAATCAAACCGCGCAAATTATCAGCGCAGATTTTTCGGCGCGCGTGGCACCTTACAGAATTAGCCGAATCAGCAGTGGCGCGGGTTGCAGGCAGAAAATGTCCGGGAAATACCGCCGAATGGCGATCCATGACCCAATATGCTAAATAACGCGCCGTACCCCAGCCTGAATGCCGTCGAGACTAAGCGCCCGCATTGGCCTTATTTCTTTGAGTCCTTGGCTTCTGCCCTCGGTGGCGACAAGTCGTCTTCCAACTGATCGAGTTTCTCCTGGGGGGCTTTGCCGTCGTAGATGCTGCGCAGCCGCCTTTGCAGGTAGGCGTCACGGATGAACTGGTATTTGTCTAGCGCAGCGGTATCAAGGGTGGAGCTCGCGCCGAGCAGATTGGCGCGCAGATCGATAATTTCCAACGCGAACGCGCTGTTGCGCGATGGAATGTGATCCACATAACGGGAATATCCCGCATAGGCATCAACCGGACGGCTCGCGGCGTCGCGCAACGTAGACGGCCCCATTAGCGGCAGCATCAGGAATGGTCCACTGTTGACGCCCCATTTTCCGAGTGTCTGCCCGAAATCCTCATCGTGCTTTTCAAGCCCCATTGGCGTGGCCACATCAAATAAGCCCAGCACGCCGAGAGTGGAATTCACCAGAAAGCGCCCCGCATCGGACGCAGCATTGCCGCCCTTGCCCTGCAACAGGTTGTTCATCGCAGTGGCGACATCGCCGATGTTGGTAAATAAATTGGTAACGCCGGCACGAAAAAATCCCGGCGTGACAGCTTGGTATCCCTTGGCGACGGGCTTGAACACGGCCTCATCAATGGCATCGTTGAACGCGTATGTGGCCCGATTGAGGCCCTCCAGGGGATCAGCCTTTGAGGCCGTGGTTGTGGCACAGCCAGAGAGCACGATAAGGCTGGACAATGCAATTGCCACCAAGTATTTAGGATTAATTGAAATCATGTTGGGCGTATTTAGTAAGTTGGATAGGGAAACTAATGGAGCATAAACGCAGCTTAGCGTAGCGCTAATGTAACGTGAAGCGCATCGAAAGATCGAGTGCCTGAATATCTTTCGTCAGTGAGCCAATCGAAATACGGTCAACGCCGGTTTCAGCGATGGCGCGCACGGTCTGTAGGTTGACGCCGCCGGATGCTTCAAGTTCCGCGCGATCGTTACTCAATTTAACGGCTTCGCGCATTTGCACGTTGTTCATATTATCGAGCAGGATCAGTTTGGCGCCACTTTCGAGCGCCTCGTGAAGTTGGGCCAGATTTTCAACTTCAATTTCGATCATTGTACTGGCGGGTGCCTGATGCTGCACCAACGCGAACGCCGCCTTCAACGCTGGCTTGATGCCGCCGGCGGTGACGATGTGATTTTCCTTGATGAGAATGCCATCGAAGAGTCCGATGCGGTGGTTGTGTCCGCCACCGACATGTACGGCGTACTTTGACGCCATGCGAAGTCCCGGCACAGTTTTGCGGGTATCGAGAATCTTCGCCTTCGTGCCGATGATCGCCGTCACGAATGTGCGTGTTTTTGTGGCGATACCGGACAGCGACTGGAGAAAATTGAGTGCGGTGCGCTCGGCAGAGAGCATGGCACGCGCGTTGCCGGAGATTTCGCAAAGCTGCGTATTCTCCATGACGCCTTCGCCGTCTTCCACATGCCAAAATACTTCGCAATCCGGATCCAGTTCCGTGAAGCAACGTTCAAACCATGCGCAACCAGCGACGACGCCAGCTTCGCGCGCAATTACCCGTGCGTGGCCACGCGCTGTCGCTCCGATCAGCAAGGCTGTCAAATCGCCGCCGCGCATGTCTTCTGCCAGCGCCCTGGTAACGTCGTCGGTAATGACTTCTTCCAGGTCGTGCATGTGTCTAAATGGTGCATCCATACTTGAAATTATCCGCTAATAACCACATCTGTGTCACAACAACTGTTTTTCAGGGACTCAAAAAATGAGAATGGACAAACTCACCACCAAGTTTCAGCAGGCGCTCTCAGATGCCCAAAGCGCTGCGCTTGGAAATGACAACGGCTACATCGAGCCACAACACCTTTTGCTGGCGCTGATCAATCAGGATGACGGTGGTAGTGCATCGCTGCTGGCCCGTGCCGGAATCGCCGTTCCACGCCTGAAAATAGCCTTGGAAAAAGCCGTCAAGCACCTGCCCAAGGTTGAAGGGCAGGGTGGCGAGATTTCCGCTTCGCGTGATTTGAGCAATCTACTCAATCTCACCGACAAGGAGGCGACCAAGCGCGGCGACGAATTTATCGCCAGCGAATTGTTTTTGCTCGCATTGCTGAATGACAAAAGCGATACCGGCCGGCTATTCAAGGAACATGGCGCCAACAAGCAGGCACTGGAAGCGGCCGTGCTGGCGGTACGCGGATCTGACGGCGTTAACGATCAGGAAGCCGAGGGCCAGCGCGAAGCCTTGAAAAAGTACACAACCGATCTTACCGAGCGGGCGCGCATGGGCAAACTCGATCCGGTGATCGGCCGCGATGATGAAATCCGCCGCGCGATCCAGGTGCTGCAACGTCGTACCAAAAATAATCCCGTCCTGATCGGTGAGCCTGGCGTCGGCAAGACCGCAATTGTCGAAGGGCTGGCGCAGCGCATCGTCAACGGCGAGGTGCCGGAATCGCTCAAAGACAAACGCGTGCTGTCGCTCGACATGGCCTCGTTGCTCGCCGGTGCCAAATACCGCGGTGAGTTTGAGGAACGTCTCAAGTCAGTACTGAAAGAGCTGGAGCAAGACGCAGGCAAGACGATCGTCTTCATCGATGAGCTCCACACCATGGTCGGTGCCGGCAAAGCCGAAGGCGCGATGGATGCCGGTAATATGTTGAAGCCCGCGCTGGCTCGTGGTGAGTTGCATTGCATCGGCGCAACCACGCTTGATGAATACCGAAAGTATGTCGAAAAAGACGCGGCCCTTGAGCGGCGTTTCCAGAAGGTATTGGTTGGCGAGCCAAGTGTGGAAGCCACCATCGCGATACTTCGCGGACTGCAGGAGCGCTACGAAGCGCATCATGGCGTGGAGATTACTGATCCCGCCATCGTCGCTGCAGCCGAACTCTCGAACCGCTACATCACGGATCGCTTCCTGCCCGACAAAGCCATTGACCTTATCGACGAAGCGGCGGCGCGGCTCAGGATGGAAATTGATTCCAAGCCGGAATCGATGGATAAGCTCGAGCGCCGCCTGATTCAGCTAAAGATAGAACGCGAAGCTGTTCGCAAGGAAAAAGACGAGGGCTCTAAAAAACGCTTCAAGCTTATTGAGGAAGAAATCAAACGACTCGAAAAGGAATATTCGGACCTTGAAGAAGTGTGGAAGGCCGAGAAGGCCCAAGTGCAGGGTACACAGCACATCCGCGAAGAGATTGAACAGATCAAGACGCAAATGGCCGATCTGCAACGCAAGGGCCAATTCGACAAACTTGCTGAACTCCAGTACGGCAAGCTTCCACAACTCGAGGCGCAACTGCATCAGGCCGAAAAATCCGAAGGCAAACAGGCCAAGACGCGGCTCGTGCGTACGCAGGTGGGTGCCGATGAAATCGCCGAAGTCGTTTCACGCGCTACCGGTATTCCAGTCGCCAAGATGATGCAAGGCGAACGCGAAAAACTCATCAAGATGGAAGACAACTTGCATCGCCGCGTGGTCGGCCAGGATGAAGCCGTGCGCCTCGTGTCCGACGCGATCCGCCGCTCACGCGCGGGCCTGGGTGATCCAAGCCGTCCCTACGGCTCATTCCTCTTCCTCGGCCCGACCGGGGTCGGCAAAACCGAGCTCTGCAAAGCGCTCGCCGAATTCATGTTCGATTCGGAAGACCATCTCATTCGCATCGACATGAGCGAGTTCATGGAGAAACATTCGGTCGCGCGCCTCCTCGGTGCGCCTCCGGGCTATGTGGGCTACGACGAAGGCGGCTACCTCACCGAAGCGGTGCGCCGCAAACCTTACAGCGTGATCCTTTTTGATGAAGTCGAAAAGGCGCACCCGGATGTGTTTAATGTGCTGCTGCAAGTGCTCGATGACGGCCGCATGACCGATGGCCAGGGCCGCACCGTGGATTTTAAAAATACCGTCATTGTCATGACGTCCAACCTCGGCTCACACCAGATTCAGGCAATGTCGGGCTCCGACTATGAAGTGATCAAACTCGCGGTGATGGGCGATGTGAAGCTGCATTTTCGTCCCGAGTTTATCAATCGAATCGATGAGATTGTGGTCTTCCATGCGCTCGGTGAAGCGCAAATTGCCGCAATCGCGAAGATTCAGTTGAAGCGACTGGAGAAGCGCCTGGCAGTCATGGAGATTGGCCTGATCGTCAGCGATGAGGCGTTGAGTGAAATTGCCAAGGCCGGATTTGATCCAGTCTATGGTGCAAGACCATTGAAGCGGGCGATTCAGCAGGAACTTGAGAACCCATTGTCGAAGGCATTGCTGGAAGGCAAGTTTGCTGCAAAGGATACGATCAAGGTCGGATTGAAGGCAGGTGCAATCACGTTTGGCAAGTGACGCGGCGAGTGGGCGGACAATGTGTACGCGTAGTCAGTCATTCCTGCCGACACTGACAATTGCAAGAACGGTTGTTGCGGCCCGCTATTCGATCTTGCCGATCTTTCTCACGACCTCAATCAAGCGCCTTGCATCCTGCTCCCAGAATTTCCTGAATTCGGGCGCGTCCAGATATTGGATCGGGGTTTCGATCTTGGACATGCTCGCCTTGAATTCTTCATCTACAACCATTGTGCGCACCGCGTCGCGTAACGTATTCATCACCGGTTCTGGCGTGCCAGCGGGAGCGAACAGCCCTGACCAAATGGTGTACTCGATGTTGTAGCCCAGTTCTTTGAGCGTTAACAGATCGGGCAGGGCGGCCAGGCGCTTGCTGCCCCAACTTGCCAGCGGGCGCAGCTTGCCGGCTTTAATTTGTGCATTCGCCACCGACGGGCCGAGCAAGCCAACGTCGACTTGGCCGCTCAGCAGTGCGAGCAACGCCGGGCCGCCGCCGGCGTAGGGGATGTGCTTCATCTCGATGCCGGCCGCGGCACTGAACATCTCGGTAGCCACGTGGTAGGTGCCGTAATTACCGGATGAAGAATAATTGATCGCGCCGGGCCGTTTTTTCGCGTCGTCAATCAAGTCCTTGA
>JBKJMK010000030.1:0-6350 GCA_046596005.1 Usitatibacteraceae bacterium
GGATTGTCTAAGTCCAGGCGCGGTTGTCCACGGTATTCTCAAATGTGGCACCCGGCACCACCATGTTCCACTTGACGGTCCAATGGTAAGTGTCGTCGAAGCGCTCGCGGGTGTAAGGTTGCGGCGCGGCGTTCAGGAGGCGCCAAGTCTGTAGCTCGTGTGGCTCGAGCAGGCCGCCGGTTTCCTTGATCAAATAGTGAATATATGGCGTGGGGTCCTTCTCCAGCAGCTTCACGGCCCGCGCTTGTGCACGGAACATTTTCGCGAGTGTCGGGCCATCGAGGTCGTCACCGGCCGCTTCACTGCGCGTCGAGTGGGACTCAATCAGGATGCGCAGTTTCATTTTCTGCGCCACGCTGATCCATGGCTCCATCAGGCTCACTGCAGCCACTTTACCCTCACGCAACGCATCAATGCGCTTTTTCATCGTCCCCGCGTTGGTGGTTTTAATGTGTTCCTGCGCGAGGAATCCTTCCATCAATTTCAGTGTGGTGAAGTGCGAGCCATTATTGGGCGTTACCGCAATCTCTTTGTCCTTTAACATCTCGGGCTCGTAGTACGGCGAGTCATTGAGCACGACGATGGCGAATGACGACATGGCCGCGCCCAGCGCCACAATTTTGCGTTTGCGCAGACCTTCGGCATCGGCCTCAACGGCGCGCTTCATGATGCCCCATTCGCACATGCGAAACTGGTCGATGCCGCCGTCGTTGTAGGCGGCATCGAGTGGGCGGTCGAACACCGAATCAAACTTTACGAAGTGAGAAGTAGTCGATTGCGCCATTCCCGGCGTGGTGACGAAATCGATATCCAATCCCTCATCCCTGAAGAACCCCTCATCGCGCGCGACCAGCACGGGCAAGTCGTGAACCGCGTTCATGATCGCAAGCTGTGGTTTCTTTGCGACCGCTGGTTTCCTTGCCATTTCCTGAACAGTCATGGTGTTTTCTCCTATGGTGTATGAGGCCTCACGCTACGATAAGCATCCAACGGTACGCTACCACTGCATCTTTATCTGTCACCCGACTCGTCTTCCGTTGCCGCCATGGCGGTAGCGATTGCGCGCAAAAAGACCGGTTCCGGAGATATGACCTGAATCGTCATTTCACCTGCAATTTCAGCAAATCCTCAAACGCCTTGGTACAACGCGCCACGTCGTCCAGGGAAGCCGACGGATCGATATAGTTGATCTTGATGCCTTTCATCGGCGATTCGACCTTCTTGCTGGGCGAGAGGTAGTTCATCTTGCCGATCAATGGCTGCGCGTCACTGAGCATGTATTCGTAGAACAACAATGCGGCATTCGGGTGTGGCGGCTTTTTCGATACGCCGATGCCGTTGGAGCGGCCAATCACCGGATCGAGCGCGAACCAATCCACCGGTGCGCCCTTTTGCTTGGCCTGCTCGGTCATATAGCTATAAACAGTCAACGCCAGCGGAACCTCCCCTGACACCACCATGTTGTTCAGCAGCGAGTGCCCGGTTCTGACGGACCAGCCGTTTTTGGAAACCAGTTCCTTGAATAGCTTGCTGCCTTTTTCTTCGCCCAGATGTTTCATCAGGCCGCAATACCACTCATTGTCCTTGGATTCAACGGCGAGCTTGCCCTTCCATTTCGGATCGAGCAGATCGTCGTAACTCTTCGGTAAATCCGCTTTCTTCACCAGGTTGGTGTTGTAGGCCTGCACAAATACGCTCAGGAACTGTGGCACCCAGCCGCGATGCGCGGGCATGGCTTCGGGAAACAGATCGGCATGGTGAACCGAGCGTACTTCCTGCAGGGTTTTTTCGCGATACAGTGCCTCCATCTCGGGAGCGGAAATATCGACCACATCGAAATCCCAGCGATTGGCTTGTGATTCAACGACCGCGCGCTGCAGCACTTTGGTGGAAGAGGCGCGCCATATATTCACCTTGATGCCGTAACGCTTCTCGAAATCAGCCGCCAGCGTCGGGCCGTCTTTTTCGGCGATCGAGGTATAGAACGTCACCGAACCTTCTTTTTTGGCGGCTTCGACCAGTTTTTGGTGACGCGTCGGACTGCCGTCCTGCGCAAGATCGGCAAAGGTTTGGGCGCTGGCGTTCGAGGCACCAAGCGACACCGCAAACATCCAGGCAATGGCTAGATTGCGCATGTAATCTCCTCCAAATAGTGAGCATGAATATTTATTGTTGTTGCGGTCACTGTACCGACCGTCGTTCGTTTCCGCAAGACAGCGTTCCCCCATGCAAAACGACTAGTTCGCAGTGGCACCCAACTCGCCGAGCATTTCATCGAGATAGGTTTCGTCGGAACCGATCACCAACATGTCGACGCACGTGCGCAGGGTAGCAAGCGTCGCCAACCCGTTAGCCGATTGTTCGCCTTGTTTTTCAATCAGCACCCCGGTCACCAGCTTGCCGAGTTCGCGTGCCACTCGTGATACGACACGCGCAAAATCGACCTGGTCTCCACTGACGGCGATCATGAACAGGATGTCGGCCGTCTGCAACTGCCGATACAGATCGCGGGCGTCGTCGTTGATACCTTTGATCACCGCTACCGCATGGTCTTTCAGATAGCCACCATTGGCGATGATCTCGACCTCGGCCAGGCCACGTTGTGCGATCGCCTGCGCGATGCGCCCGCCACCC
Source organism: Usitatibacteraceae bacterium (assembly GCA_046596005.1). Taxonomy (GTDB): domain Bacteria; phylum Pseudomonadota; class Gammaproteobacteria; order Burkholderiales; family Usitatibacteraceae; genus UKL13-2. The sequence continues at coordinate 2,635 of JBKJMK010000030.1, forward strand.
TCGCCCAGGCCGATAATCTTGATGCGGCGCGGACGCGAATTGGGGTACTGAACGCGAAAATGTGTGCTGGCGCACGCTGCACGTGATTCACTGATGGACATGAAGGCCTGCTCGGTATTTACTGAATGCTCTGCGAGAATATTCAAAATCCCGCTATGTGGAACAACGTTTTTTAATGATTGTGTCAACATATCTTTAGGTAGAATTTCTGTCAACGCATAAGTGCAATTTCTTAGCCTGATTTGAGAATAGATCTACGCCATGCTGGGCACCTTCAAGAAAAGCCCCGACCAACTCGTCGCGCTGAATCGCGTCGAAACATGGACGCGCGCGCGCTTCAAGCTGGTGCCGGAAGAGACGGTGCTGGTCACAGAGCTCGCCTGCGCGCTGCCGGGCTGCCCGCCGCTGGAGACAGTTGTCGCGTTCTGGGCGATCGATCAAACGCGTCATCACTTCAAGATTTTCAAGCGTGTCGGCGAAGTGCATGACGATGACCTGCCCTATGCCTGGATGAAATCTGCGCTCGCGGTCCCTGAAGGCTACGACCCATCCTGTTGCTGATTGCGATGCCATTTTCAATGCTACCCACCACGGAAGAACCATCATCATGTCACTGCCAAGATTCAAAACCGTTACCCGCACCCAGGGCAATAACCAGGCGCTGAAAGACGGCAGCGTCAAACCGAAGACATTCGAATTCGAATTCCTCGACGTGCCGGTGCTTGTTGACGGCTTTCGTCGCATGGTGCGCGATCTGGAATTCGACATCAGCGAAATGGCGATTACCACCTACGTCTGCGCCAAGGCCCACGGCAAGCGAATGACCGCCTTGCCGATTTTTCTGGTGCGCGCATTCCATCACGGTGCCATCATGGTGAACACCAACGCCGGTATTCGCACACCCAAAGATCTCGAAGGCAAGCGTGTCGGCGTTAATCGCGGCTACACCGTCACCACTGGCGTGTGGGCGCGCAGCGTGCTGCAGGATGAATATGGCGTCGACCTCAGCAAGATTACCTGGGTACTTTCGGGTGATGAGCACGTCGCCGAGTATCAACCGCCAGCCAATGTGGTACCGATCGAAAAAGGCAAGAAGATGAGCGAAATGCTGATCGCTGGCGAACTCGCCGCTGCCATCGGCGTCGAGGTTGATCACCCGGGTGTGAAACCGCTGATCCCCAATGCGCTCGATGCCGGACTTGCCGCGTTGCGCAGGCGCGGCCATTACCCGATTAATCATCTGATGGTCATCAAGGACGAGCTGCTTGCGGCGCACCCCGAACTGGCTGTGGATGTCTTCAATACTTTCGCTGAATCCAAACGCGTCTACCTGCAACGCCTCAAGGCCGGACAGATCGAGAAGCCGACCGCGATCGATGTCATGCATCAGCGTGTGATGGATATCACCGGTGACCCCCTTCCCTATGGCATCACGCCCAACCGCCATGTGATCGAAGAACTTATCGGGCATGCCTTGAAGCAAGGCATCATCACGCGCCCGGTGACGGTCGATGAATTGTTCGCATCAAGTACGCGCGACCTGGTGGGATAATTGCGTATCGCGCGGCCGCGAACGACTGAAACTCAAACATTGGCGCGGGATCTGGCGGCATTTTTCCTCTAAGGCGCACCAATGCCAGGGTTTACTGAATTATTTAGACGTCGGCCCCGCATTACTACCTTAAGGAATATTGCCTTGATCCGGATAATCAAGGCAACTGTAGCCCGGAAGTAGCGCAGCGTATTCCAGGCTACGGATCCGTCTACGGTTAGTGCCATTCGACGCCAGCGCTTTACTTCACTGCTGCAATCTGTCCCGCTTCGCCAGCGCCGGAAACCAGTGTATCCACAATGCCGCCACCAATAGCGTCCCCACTCCGCCGAGCACCACGGATCCCACCGGCCCCATGAATTCGGCGGTAGCGCCCGACTCGAACTCACCGAGCTGGTTGGAAGCACCGATGAAAATTGAATTGACCGCACTGACGCGACCGCGCATTTCATTGGGTGTATCCAGTTGTACCATCGACATGCGGATCACCACGCTGACCATGTCGGCGGCGCCACTCACCATCAATGCCGCAAACGATATCGCGAACACCGTGGAGAGGCCGAACACCAAGGTGCTCAAGCCATATATCACCACCGCTTCAAACATGCGCCGACCCACATTGCGCTCGACCGGCCAGCGGGCCAGTACCACCGACATGAGCAAGGCGCCTACTGCAGGAGAGGCGCGGAGCAATCCCAGCCCCAATGGGCCGACATGTAGCACGTCCTTGGCGAACATCGGTAACAGCGCGGTGGCACCGCCGAGCAACACCGCAAACAGATCAAGCGAGATTGCTCCCAGCACCGGCTTGTTGTGCCAGATGAATCGAAAGCCCGCAAACACAGTGGCAAGGGTGACTTCCTCGGCAGGTGGCGGCACATGCACGAGGCGCACAGCAAGGAAAAATCCCGCGGCCAACGCGAACAGCGCCGTGCAAACCGCATAAACCACGCCGTCACCCGCGACATAAATCAGGCCGCCCAACGCCGGCCCGCCGATCACCGCCACTTTCATGCCCATCGAGCTAACCGCCATCGCCCGCGATATCAGTTGCACCGGTACCAGCAGTGGCACCAGCGCCTGCTGCGCCGGATTCTGGAAGCCCTTTGCCGCACCGAGTGCTACCGACATCGACAATAGCAGCGTGCGGTCGGTCCAATCGCCGAACGCCGCCGCGGTGAGCACCAAGCCGACCACCGTTTCCACCAGCATGCACAGCGCCAGAATATGCCCGCGATTGCCGCGGTCGGCGGCATGCCCGGCCGGCAAGGTCAGCACCAGTGCGGGCAGGAATTGGGCAAGTCCCACCAGGCCCAAGTCCCAGGCACTGCCGGTCAGGTTATACATTTGCCAACCCATCGCCACCATCATCATCTGGTTGCCGGTCGCGCTGCTGATGCGGCCACACCAAAAGCGCATGAATAGCGGAAGTTGCAGCGGTGAGGTGACGGCGGTATGGTTGTTCATGTTGAGTCGGTCAATCCGGCATGATATGCGTAGTGGTTATTTTCGCCGCAACGCGTGGCGGCGGTCATCTTTTTTCAAGGGTTTTCGATGGGATGTGATTCACACTGATGTACGGAGCGATGCGAACGTGAACAGCCTGATCGAAAACGAAGCACAAGCACTGGCGCGGCACCCATGGGCTATATCGCCTGAAAGGCGCACCAGTAGGCAATCTACGCTTTCGGGAATATTGCCACGTGACAAAGCGATGCATTGATAGCGCGAGTGTCAATGGCGTCAATGGTGGCGTCAAGGAGCAACAATGGCACGTCTGCCAAGAATCGTCATCCCAGGCCAGCCGCAGCACGTTATCGTGCGAGGCAACAATCGCAGCGAAATATTCCGCACTAATGCCGATTACGCCTTCTATCTGGAAAAACTGAAGGCAGCCTGCGACAAGCATGGATGCCAGATTCATGCCTATATCCTGATGACCAATCATGTGCATTTACTTATTACCCCGGAAACAGGGCCAAGCCTAGCCAAGACCTTGCAAATGCTGGGGCGCTACTATGTTCAGTACTACAACTTCAGCTACAAACGCACCGGAACGCTGTGGGAAGGCCGCTACAAAGCCACGCTGATCGACAGCGAATCCTACCTGCTCACCTGCATGCGCTACATTGAGATCAATCCGGTACGCGCGGGCATGGTGTCG
>JBKJMK010000438.1:0-9100 GCA_046596005.1 Usitatibacteraceae bacterium
ACGGATATTCACGCCGACCTTTGAAATGCCCTTCGCGGGGCACCCCACGCTAGGCACCGCCCACGTGGTACGCGAGCTATTCAAAATGGGCGACGACATTTCACTGGAAATGAAAGCAGGGCTGATCCCCGTGCACGCAACCGGCGATGTATGGACGCTAAGCGCCAACGCACCGTCTTTCCGCGAGATTAGCCTGTCAAACGCCGACATCGCTGCGATCCTTGGCCTGTCACCAGAGGACATCCTCACTGGCACCAGATGGGTCAATACCGGCTCCGAACAGCTTATCGTACCGCTTGCCAGCACGGATGCGGTGCATCGCGCAAATCCGAAGGCCGATCTACTCACGTCGGTTGCAAGCGTTGTCGGCCGTTCAATGGCGTATGTATTTGTGCCAAACGGCGCAGGCAAACTTCTATCGCGCTTTTTCTTTATGAAGCACGGCGGCATTGTCGAAGACCCGGGCACGGGGTCTGCCACCGCCAATCTGGGCGGTTGGTTCATCGGGCAAAACGCGGCGTTGCCCATTGAATACACGATCAATCAAGGCGAAGCGGTCAACCGGCCCTGTTACCTCGGTTTGAAGGTCGATGCAGCCGGGCAGATTTTTGTCAGCGGGCGGGTGATTGAAATTGGACGCGGCGTGCTGACGTTGCCGTAAAGTTTCCGATGAAAGTCATGGAAACTGAGCGGCTCAACCTCCGCTGGATCGCCGTCGAAGATGCAGCTTTCATCCTAGAGCTTCTGAATGATCCTGCATGGCTGCGGTTCATCGGCGATCGCGGCGTGAGAACCACCGACGCTGCGCGCAGCTATATTTTGAACGGGCCGGTTGCCATGTATGAGCGGCTGGGATTCGGTCTCTATTTGACTGAACGAAAATCCGACGCCGTACCGATGGGAATATGTGGTTTGATTAAAAGAGATGGCCTGGACGATATTGATATCGGCTTCGCATTTTTGCCTCAATTTTGCTCGCAGGGATATGCGCGAGAAGCGGCCGTCGCAGTAATGGCTTACGGTAGGGACACTATTGGCTTGAAGCGCATCGTCGGCATCACCAAACACGATAACGCAAGCTCGATCAAACTGCTCGAAAAAATTGGCTTGAAATTTATGCGCATGGCAATGCTGCCCGGGAATGAAGAAGAGGTGATGTTGTATGTGTGGGATGCCTGAGTACACCCCATAAATTTGGCCGCTCCAGTATTGGCGCGCCTTTCCAGGCCATTTCGCCCTGAAAGACGCGTAGATATTAGCGTTTCGTCTATTTATTCTTTGAAAGAAACCAACGACAATGCCCGACCCTACCAATCGCAAAAAACACCTGCACGCAACCGACCTTCACGGCACCAGCAAGCTTGTCATCGACGCGACCATCGGCCTGACCAATCTGGTCGAGAATATGCACCATAACATTTCGCGTGTGCCGGGCGTTCTCGGTATGGTCACACAAGCACCTACCAGCGGCATCACTGGTCTTGTTTACCGCACTATCCGTGGCGTTACGCGTGCGGTGGGCGGCGGGCTTGATCTCGCGTTCGGCCAATTGGTTGGACTGCTGAATCAGGAACCAACGTCGCAGGGGCGTGAAGGTGTGGTTGCCGCACTCAATGGCGTACTCGGTGATCACTTGGTGGACAGCGGCAATCCCCTCGCAATTTCGATGCAGATGCGGTGCCATGGTGAGCCATTAATCCTCTCCAAAAAAGCCTTGTCACTTGCAATTCCGCAACCGGGCAGCAGAATTCTTTTGCTCGTACACGGCCTGTGCATGAGCGACTTGCAATGGCAGCGCAACGGTCACGATCACGGTGCCATGCTGGCGGCCGATGCCGCTTTCGCCAATCCTTTCACGCCGGTCTATTTGCATTACAACAGTGGCCTGCATATTTCCGTGAACGGCAGCGCTTTCGCCGATCAGCTCGAAGCCTTGATGAATGCGTGGCCGGTAGCGGTGGAAGAGCTGGCCATCGTCGCGCACAGCATGGGTGGTCTGGTGACACGCAGCGCCTGTAATGCTGGTGCCGAAGCGGGCCATGTTTGGCTGCAAAAATTAAAGAAGATTATTTTCCTTGGCACACCGCACTTTGGCGCGCCACTGGAACGTGGTGGCAACTGGGTAAACGTTATTCTCGACGCCAGTCCCTACACGGCAGCGTTTGCACGGCTGGCAAAGATTCGCAGTGCCGGCATTACTGATTTGCGGCACGCCGGCGTGCAGACCTCTGATTGGGAAGCGCAGGATCGATTTGCCCCATCCGGAAAATCGCATCCGGGTGATGTGCCCTTGCCGGCGGGCGTGAAGTGCTACGCAATTGCCGCCGTGATGGGCAAGAAATCAGCACCCATTGCGGAAAACATCGTCGGCGATGGTCTCGTGCCGGTGCAAAGCGCGCTTGGCCAGCATAAACATCCGGAACGCAGCCTTGCCATCCCGAAATCCCGTCAGTTCATTGGCTATCAAATGAATCACATGGACCTGCTGGATCGGAAAGCTGTTTACCGGAAAATCAGAAAGTGGTTGCTGGAGGAAACATGAACATGCCAATTGTTTCGGCGCGGCCCACCATGAGACAGCAAAATTTTCATCCCACACTATCCCGCCTGCTCATAGGCCTGCTTCAGCCAACCTTTCACATCCTTGTTGAAATCGGCCATCGTGATCAACTTCACCCGATGGCTGACCATGCCATTCCATGTGCCCGACGCTTCAAGTTTGCCAACCGGTGTGACGCCCTTAAGATTTATGCCGATGTCTACCCGCGTCGCCGTCGAAGGCTGCACCAGTGCGAACTGTTTGGCGCGACGCAAACTTACGTAGGTTTTCTTGGGTGAAAACTCGACGTCATTGCCGAATGCGCCGACGGTTGCCTTGATCACGTCATACATTGGTCTGAGCGAAGCCTTGTCGCCTGCATAAAGCATATCGATGGGATCTTCGATCACGATCACGTCAGATTTGCGTGCTTCGAGGGCAATGGCGTTTGCGTAGCCGTGCCCCATCGGGCCCTCCGTTTTCAGGTAGGCGACGATATCGCTGTGCTTACTGGTCCCAAGGCTTCGGGCAATGTTCACCCAGGCCGCAAACGACTTGCCGGTCCTCTCGGCAAGATTTTTCCGCATTGTCGCAACTGCATCGTCGACTGCACTCATGCTCACCTCCGAATATTTACCGCAGTCTGCGATCGCAATAGCTGTCAGGATCTCACCGGTGTGCTCTTCACCTCACGCCGCAATATTTTACCCACGTTGGTCTTCGGCAACTCGCTCCAGAATTCAATGATTCGCGGCAGTTTGTAGCCGGTGAGATTGGCCTTGCAGTGCGTCATCACAATTTCCTTGGTGAGTGCCGGGTCTTTCCTGACTACCACCACGCGAACAACTTCGCCGGACTTTTCATCAGGCGCAGCGACGGCGCAAACTTCCAGCACGCCGGGGCAAAGCGCGACGACATCTTCAATTTCATTCGGGTATACGTTAAAGCCGGAAACCAGAATCATGTCTTTCTTGCGATCAACGATCTTGAAAAAACCCTTGTCGTCCATCACCCCAATGTCGCCGCTTTTGAACGCGCCGTCTTTGGTCATCACCTGCGCAGTCTCCTCGGGGCGCTGCCAATAACCCAGCATCACCTGCGGGCCGTCAATGCATATTTCACCAGGTAGGCCCGACGCAACGATATTTTCATCATCATCGCGAATAGTAATCATGGTGGAACATATTGGCAGACCAATACAGCCGTTGAATTCCGCCAAATTGACAGGATTGGCGCAGGCAGCTGGTGAAGTCTCGGTCAAACCATAGGCTTCGACCACCGGCTTTCCGGTCACTTTTTTCCACCGTTCCGCGACAGCGCGTTGCACCGCCATGCCACCGCCCACCGTCAGCTTCATATTGCTGAAATCGATCTTCGCAAACTCAGGATGATTCAAAAGCGAATTGAACAAAGTGTTTACACCTGTCAACACACTCCAGCGCCGCGACGCTAGCGCTTTAACGAACCCGTCCAGATCGCGGGGATTGGCGATCAACACACTCTCACAGCCGATCTTCATGTACACGAGAGACGTATTGAGCGCAAAAATATGATAGAGCGGCAGCGGTTGGAAGATGACTTCTTTACCTTCGATGAGATCACCAGCCGTCCACGCAGCGACTTGTTCCATATTAGCCACAAGGTTGCGATGAGTGAGCATCGCGCCCTTGGAAACCCCGGTGGTGCCCCCGGTATATTGCAGGAAGGCGAGATCGGTATTGACAATTGCAGTAGGCGTGAACGAAGCGGATCTACCTGCCGACAGCGCCGCTTTCAACTTGACAGAGCCCGGCAAATTCCACGCTGGCACCATTTTTTTCTTGTGTTTGATCACGTAATTCGTCAATAGGCCTTTGGGAAAGCCCAGCAGGTCACCCACCTGCGTGGTAATCACATGCTTGATGTCAGTCTTCTCGATCACCTTTTCGAGCGTACTGGCAAAGTTCTCGACGATCAGGATTGCCTTGGCGCCAGAGTCCTTCAGCTGATGTTCGAGTTCGCGCGGCGTATAAAGTGGATTGCAATTCACAACAACAAGCCCTGCACGCAAAATGCCGAACACTGCCACCGGGTATTGCAGGATGTTGGGCATCATGATGGCTACACGGTCACCCTTCTGTAGCGTTAAGACGCTCTGCAGATAGGCTGCGAGTGCACGCGTCTGCCGCTCCAGCTCATCGAACGTCATCGTTTTGTCCATGCTCGAAAACGCCGGCAAGTGGCGAAATTTTTCACATGATTGAAGCAGGACATCCGTGATCGATGCGTATTTATCGGCATCGATTTCCGCTGGAACCCCTTGCGGATAAGCGCTCAGCCACGGGCGGGCGGCGGTTGTATTCAATTGTGTCTCCTCAGTGTTTATTGTGTGCTGCGTACGTCGGGCCTGTATCGTCGCGAATGCTCACTATTTTTTGCGATTCATCCGCATCTTAGCGCAACTGTGCTCACCAAATTTCGGCGGCTTCATGTATTCTCGTGCCCAGCTAAACCGAATTTTCCCGAGAATTCCATGAATGAAGTAATGAGCACCACAGAAATATTCCTGATTGCGATGGCGATCATTTTTTCCGCCCCGTATTTGATTTGGCGGTTGTGCAGAACTGATTACTACGCGCCGCTGGTCGTGGTGCAGATTATCACTGGCATTTTGTTGGGCCCCGGCATTCTCGGCAAGATCTTCCCGGAATACTATAGTTTTGTGTTCAGCCCGGCAGTCATCCAGTCCCTCAATGGCATCGCGTGGTGGGCGGTGATGATATTTGTCTGGATCGCAGGTATCGAGCTTGACCTGAAAAAAGCCTGGCAGCATCGGCGCGAAAGTATCGTCACCGCCGGATTGGCCCTTGTAACGCCATTCATATTCGGCTGTGTTGCTGCAGCGGGCATGCTGATGTACAAGGGCTGGATCGGCCCCAAGGCGATGAGCTGGCAGTTTGTCATGGGAATAGGAATGGCTTGTGCAGTTACTGCGCTGCCCGTCCTGATTCTGCTCATGGAAAAACTCGACATTCTCCGCCAACCCATCGGCCAGCGCATCCTGCGATACGCCAGCCTCGACGACGTCGCCATCTGGGGCGTACTCGCGCTGATCCTCATGGACTGGCAGCGCGTCGGGAAACAAGGCTTGTTTCTGCTCGGCTTTGCAGTGCTTTGCTATGGATTCCGCAAGTTGATGGTCTGGTTGCCGGCACGCGACCGCTGGTACGTCGGCCTCATTTGGCTGGCGGCAAGTGCTTTTGGCGCGGAATGGGCGGGGCTGGATTATATGGTTGGCGCCTTTCTGGCTGGCGCGATCATTGACAAAGACTGGTTCGACCAAAAGCAAATGGACATGCTGCGGCACAATGTGCTGCTGGTCATGATGCCAGTTTTCTTCCTGAGTGCCGGCCTCAGAACCAATTGGACGGTGGGAGGTGCCGCTATCTTCATGGCCGCTGGTGTATTGCTCGTTGCGTCAGTGTCCGGCAAATTGATGGCAACGCATCTCGCCGGAAAAATTCTCAAATGGGCACCGGGAGAGTCCTCAATCATTGGCTGGCTTCTGCAAACCAAAGCACTGATCATGATCATTTTTGTCAACATCCTGCTCGACAAGGGCATCATTACCAGCGAGACATTTACCGCACTATTGCTGATGGCCATCTTCAGTACCATGCTCACGGTACCGATGGTGTTCCCAAAGCTGGCACGTATGAAGGAAATTGTATTCAGGCCGACGTAATCGCGCAGGGCACCATCGAAGCCCTATCTAGTGTGTTTACTCTAAAGTAACTCCGTAAAGTCACGCTTATCCCAAGGCACTGGCCATTCAGTCGCGATCAAGAACAGCCGCACTGCCCCGGACTAAAATATCAACCACTCCAAGGAGCAGAAATCATGGCAAAGCGATTCAAGAAAGCAACTGGCAGCACGAAAACCGGCAGCGCAAAATCAACAATGGGCCCGGTGGGTGAACTGGCTGGAAAAATCGGCGCAATCGCCTCCAGCCTGAGCGAGCAGCCGTCCGCAAAACAGGTAATCGATTCTGCCCAGCAGATCTGGCTGGCGGGTCTCGGTGCGTTTGCCAAAGCGCAAGTTGAGGGCAAGAAAGTTTTTGAGACCCTCGTTGCCCGCGGTGCGCAGATCGAAGAGCGCACCCGGCATGTTGCCGAGGCGACCATTGAAACAGCCAAGGAACAAGCGACCAAAACGATTGACATGGCCACTGGCAAATTTGACAAGCTGGAACAGGTATTCGAAAACCGCGTCCACAGCTCTTTGAATCGTCTCGGCGTCCTGACCAGCAAAGATGTCGAAGCGTTGTCGAGCCAGGTTGGCGAGTTGTCCGAAGCGGTTCGTGCGCTGCTGGCACAGGAAAAACGTAGCGCCGCACGCCCAGCCGCAAAGAAACCCGTTGCTGCCGCTAAAAAGCCAGCCACGAAAGCGAAAACAGTCGCCAAGCCGGTCACCCGCAAAGTTGCCCCGAAAGCGCGCCGCAAGTAAGGAAAAATCACGTTAGCGCACTCATTGAATGGGTGCCGAAGTCTCCTCCTCGTCCTGAATTCGATTGATGCAAGGACGATTTCAAGCCCGATCCGCAAGGAACGGGCTTTTTTTTAATCCCGCAGAACGCGATCAACGAGCTTGATGTAGGCGGTCATTGCATCGTCCTTTGAGGTGCCTTTCAGCTTTGCCCATGCATCGTACTTGGCGCGTCCCACGAAATCCGTAAAGCCCGGCTTGTCCCCGGCGACATCGCCGTCAGTCGCTTGCTTGAAATTTGCGTAAAGGCGCAGTTTCAGATCATTGCCCGGATCGTTCTTGGCTTTGGTAACGTCTTTTGTAGCCTTTTCAAACTTCTTCTGCAGCTCCGACATGGCGTTCTTCCTCCGGGATATTGTTAATTAATCGAGCGAGAAACCCGTTCTTGGGGGTTTTCACGGCATGAAACTAAGACTAAAGTAACTGTAGCGGAATCGTCCACCTGTCGCAATTTTATTCACCGACTGCGCATTTGGGTGATTTAGTGGCCTGAAAAACATTTGAAACGCCGTATTCGGTCGAGATTGACCGAAGCTTAAGCAGACTAAACCAATAAAACGCGAAAGCCGCACACCCAACCATGGCCACCATTTCACGCAAGTCACGAGTGCCGAGCATGCCTGGCATCCCCCTTTTCAGCCGTGAGCGGATGTCGGGCATCGACACTGCCTGGTTACGCATGGAACACCCGACTAACCTGATGATGATCATTGGCATCATGATGTTCAAGGACAAACTCGATTTCAAGAAGCTTCAGGCGACCATCGAGCAGCGCTTCCTGTCCTATCCGCGTTTCAAGCAAAAAGCCGTACAAGACCCAACCGGGGCGTGGTGGGATGCAGACAAGAACTTCGACATCAAGCATCACCTGAAACGCGTAAAGCTCAACGGGAAAAATGGCAAATCGGCGGGCAAGAAAGAATTGGAAGCCTACGTGAGCGAAATGGCCAGCGAGACCCTCGATTTCTCCAGGCCACTTTGGCAATTCCAGCTCATCGAAAATTACCAGGGCAATGGTTGTGCGCTTTTGACCCGCATTCATCACTGCTACGCCGACGGCATTGCACTCATCAGCGTGATGCTCTCACTTACTGGCGAGACCGCAGAGAGCAGCATCGCGCGACCGACTCCAAAGGAGCAACGGCCCAAAGGCGTCAAGCACGAGATGGATTTCTGGACCAGCGTCAGAAAGCCGATGGCAAATGTGTGGTCCGGTGCCTTGAAGCTTACCCGCGGATTGGTGGAACAAGGACTCGAGATTGCCAAGGACCCGACAACGATGCGTGAGTTCGCGATCAAAGGCGTGGAACTCGCTGATGAACTGCGCAAAATTGCCATGATGGAGCCCGACACGCACACCCGGTTCAAAGGCAATCTTGGCAAGCAGAAACGCGTTGCATGGTGCGACCCGTTGCCGCTTGCCGAAGTAAAGGTCATCGGTAAAGCACACGGTTGCTCGATCAACGATGTGCTGCTTGCTACCGCTGCCGGTGCCTTGCGCGATTACCTGGAACGTCATGGCGATGTGTCGGCCGGCGTCGAAATGCGCGCAGTCGTGCCGGTCAACTTGCGACCCATCGAGAAGGCGGGCGATCTTGGCAATCAGTTCGGGCTGGTGTTTGTGGATTTGCCGATTGGCGTTGGCGACCCCCTGCAACGCATGTTCCTCGTCAAGGAGCGGATGAATGCATTGAAGGGTTCCTCGCAGCCTATCGTCGCGTTTGTGTTGCTGTCGGCGGTTGGCATGGGGCCAAAGATATTGCAGGATCAAATTAGCGCGCTCATTGGCCGCAATGCCACGGCAGTCATGACCAACGTGCCGGGACCACAAAAACCGCTTTACTTCGCCGGCCGCGAAATTGACGAAATCGATTTTTGGGTGCCGCAATCCGGTGGTATCGGCATGGGGCTTTCCATTCTCACGTACAACGGCAAAGTGCAATTCGGCTTGATCACCGATGCCGGCCTGGTTCCCGATCCGGAAGAAGTCATCAACAAGTTTGCCGATGAATTCGAAAAGTTGGTGATGCTAACCTT
>JBKJMK010000443.1:0-7110 GCA_046596005.1 Usitatibacteraceae bacterium
CCGATTTCCGTCACAAGCGCCTGCTGTTGATTTCGCGGAACGAAACCCGGCGAAACACGCAACAGCACCTGTACGCTGTTTGGGGGTTTGATACCGTGACGTCTACGCCGGAGACGGCGGCGCAGATATTGAGTGCTGGCCCGCCATTCGATATTTTGCTCGCTGAAATGGATCAGTCATCGACGTCCAATTCAGCCATGAATAATGCGCTGGAAAAAAATAACCGCGAGCGACAGCATCGAGGTGAGCAACCGATGGCGGTTATATTGCAGTCAGACTTTTCTCGATCAGAGTTGTCGCAAAAACATTTGCCCCCCACAATTCGTCACGACGCTTTTATTGTGCAGCCAACCGGGCGCGGCAAGATTTTTGATTTGCTGATGCGCGCGGTGTTGCACCAGCCGAATAATGATGTTGCAACCCGCCCCTACACACCCGCCTCGGCCGACGATAGGCAGTATCTGGCAACATCTTTGCTCGCCCGGGAGACGACTGCGTCGAGATCAACTGTTGCCACGCCAACCGACCGCAATCGCAACAGTTTATTATTCGCCAAATTCACGACACGCGCGCCGCGAATACTGGTCGCTGAGGACAATGAGATCAACCAGCAGGTAATCCTTGGCATGCTCAAAAACCTTGGATGCGAGCCAGACCTGGCCTGCGATGGAAGCGTTGCCGTCAGCATGGCAATCGCCGATCGCTACGATGTCATTCTGATGGACATACACATGCCAATGCTCGATGGCGTTACCGCGATGCAAAAAATTCGCGTGTTACTCGCGGACGGAATCTGCCCCCCTATCGTCGCGATGACGGCGCATGCTTTGCCCGGCGACCGCGAACGATATCTCTCCATGGGGATGAATGATTATGTTTCCAAACCCATTCGCACGGGCGACCTGACAAGCCTGTTTGAAAGAGTATTCCCGCGTGATGTTGGCGCTCAACCAACTCAACTCGAGAGCAAAGTCTCATCGCCGGTCGTGGAAGGTACGGAGGGACCGCCAATACTTGATTACGAACAACTCGAAGACCTTCGCTACCTGCCAGCCTCCCCCGGCGGTGGCAACGATGCACAAGATGGTGTTGGTGGACTGATTCGGCTTTTTCAGACCAAGGCGAACGAACGCATACAGGAAATGGATCAGCTGCTGACATGCGGAAACTGGCCGCAACTTGCCGAAATCGCGCATAGCCTGCGCGGATCTTCCGCAAGCATGGGGTTTCCACGCGTGGCGGTCGATTGCAAGGATCTGGAACTGGCCGCGCGGCAAAAGCAAGCCGACGAGAATCTTCCAACGCCAACGTCGAGCCAGGAAAACCTCGGTGAGATTCTTGTCCGAATCAAATTCCATTATCGGGAAGCAGATACGGCACTGCTTCTGTGGTTGGCCGGCAACGTAGCCCCGCAGAACACCAGCGCCAATTAAGTAAGCTGCGTAGCAGCCATTTTGTCCGTTTTGCCTTTTCGTCGTAGAGGCGGTTTGAAGGACAAACTCTATAGCTGGCGGGGCTCCCAGACGATAAATGTCTGTAAATACCCGTGAAAAGGCGATCTACGTCGTCACGCTCGTGCCGAAACCAAAAACGGCTTCCATCGCGAAGGGCAGCTTTATCGGAAGCCGGCATGTGCAACCAGGTTTTTGGGCGTGTAGGGCGGTTATTCACAATACCGTGCGCAATGGCTTCGTGCGGTGTCGAATTGCCTTTTTTACCAGTAAAACCCGTTTAATAACCAGTAGTTACCGCTGCCAATGTACTGTTGCGTCAAGCGCTGCGCACACCACATACGCCAACTTCCGGCACCGCCCTCCACACCAAATTTTTGCTTTACTTCCAAAATGGAAACGCTTACATTTAGCAATGTAAACGTTTAACTGCTCCGAAGTGGGCGGCTACGAGGAGGCTCTTGAAGACGATCACAATGAAGGATGTTGCTCGCGAGGCGCAGGTTTCAATCGCGACGGTATCGCGAGCTTTCAACGGCGGTGACAGCATTACCAAGTCAACGCGCGAACGCATCCTGAGCATCGCGCAACAGTTACGCTTTGTTCCGCACAGCGGGGCACGCAGCCTGATTACCCGCAGGACCGAAACCATCGGTGTTTTATTGCCCGACCTGTTTGGCGAATTCTTTTCAGAAATCATTCGCGGTATCGATCAAGCCGCCCGCGTGCGCAAGTTGCATTTGCTTGTTTCGAGTTCGCATGGCGATTCCACCGAAGCCGCCGCGGCAATACGCGCCATGCGTGGCCGCGTGGATGGCCTCCTCATCATGTCACCGCACGTGGATGCAGAATTTCTCGCCGACAATCTGCCACATGATTTACCCACCGTACTGATGAACACCAGAGTTGACGGTGGTGCCCACGCGTCCTTCACTGTGGACAACTATGGCGGTGCTTTTGCCATGGTGCGCCACTTGGTCGGTCGTGGTCACACCCGAATAGCCCTGATAGCAGGGCCAGAGAACAACTTTGAGGCGCAGGAACGACTTCGCGGATACCGTGACGCTTTACTGGAACACCTGCCCGGCAGTGAGGAACTGGTCTTGCCCGGCAATTTTACCGAGGACTCCGGCTGGCGTGCCGGCAATCAAATCCTGGCGCTGGCTGAGCGGCCGACGGCGATTTTTGCGGCGAACGACATGATGGCGATTGGGTGCCTGTTTGCGCTTAGCGAAGCCGGAATCAAGGTTCCGGATGACATTGCACTCGCGGGCTATGACGATATCCCCATTGCGCGGTTTATCACGCCCCCACTCACAACGGTGCGCGTGCGAATCGCCGAGCTTGGCTCACTCGCACTCGAGCGCCTGGCACTTGCCATCGATAACCCGGATCGCATCTCGGTATCGCCGCAAACCTTGCGGTGCGAGTTGGTGGTTCGGAATTCGTGCTGCCGTCAGCCGCCTGCAATCGCGGTCGTCAATCCATCAAGGGTACGTTAATGAAAACACAACTAACCAGAGGAGATTTTCATGAAATATGAACACAAGAAAAGTAATCAACTGAAAATAAGTGTTGCCTGTCTGCTGGCGTGCGGAATACTTTCCTCGCCAGCCTACGCGCAACTGGCGACGGCCACCATCCGCGGCGCAGTGAGCGCCGACGCGAAAGCGAAAGCTGGCGCCGAGATTACCGCCACCAATACCGCGAATGGCTTTGTGACGCGAACCACGAGTCAGGAGAATGGTGTTTATGTGCTGAGCGGTCTGGCGCCGGGAGAATACAGGATTCAGGTAAGCGGTGGCGGGTTCAGCCCGTCGACGAGACTTGTCGTGGTTCAGGTCGGCCAGGCGGTTTCACTTGATCTCGCGCTGTCGAATGACGCGCAGCGGATTGATACGATTTCGGTTGTCGCAAGCACGCTAGCCGAAACGAAAACATCGGAGGTAGGTACCGGCGTTAGCACCAAGCAGATAGAGCGGCTACCGCAAGGGCAGCGTAACTTCCTGAGTTTCGCCGATCTCGCTCCCGGCGTCGCGTTCACTGTCGGCAACGATGGCAGCACCAAGCTTCAAGGTGGCGCGCAAGGCTCAAGCAAGATAAACGTGTTCATCGATGGTGTGAGCCAAAAAGGCTATGTATTGCAAGGCGGAATCACCGGACAGGACTCCAGCCGGGGCAATCCATTTCCGCAATCGGCGATTGCCGAGTACAAAGTCACTACCCAAAACTACAAGGCGGAATACGATCAGGTCAGCAGCGCGGCAATCACAGCGGTCACCAAGTCCGGTGGCAATGAGTTTCACGGTGAAGTGTTCTGGGATCAAACCAAGTCAAAGTGGCGTAAACCTTCCCCCAGCGAGATAAGGGACGGAAAGAAAGCGGACACCTCGCAGGAACAATTTGGTGTGTCGGTCGGTGGCCCGATCATCAAGGATCTCATGCACTTTTTCGTCTCCTACGAAGGGAAGCAGAACAAGGATCCGCGCACGGTGTCGCCTGGTGGCGGCGCAACAGTTGCCAGTCTGCCCTCAGAGTTACAGTCGCTGGTCGGCAGCAAGACGGCACCGTTCAAGGAAGATCTGTTTTTCGGCAAGCTCGACTATTCGCCGAACGCCATGCAGCTTTTTGAAATGACCGTCAAAGTGCGCAAAGAGAAAGAGACGACAAACCTGGGTGGACAGGACACTGAGTCTTATTCCTCCCGGAAAAAGAACGACGAGACCCGTTTGGATTTTCGTGCGCAGATAACCACCGACAACTGGGTGAACGATGCGCATTTGACCTACGAAGACGCCTACTTCAATCCACAACCCGCCACGATCGGGCCAGGTATTCGCTTCGAAAACCCGGCAGGAGACTCGATTCTCAATATTGGCGGCGGTCAGGATTTCCAGCGAAAAGGTCAAAAGGGTTTTTCACTGCAGGATGATCTGACGTTTACCAGCATCCAGTGGAATGGCTCGCATGTGGTGAAGACCGGCGTCAAAGTGAAACGGGTGACAGTTGAAGCGCTGGAACTACAGCCCTACAACCCCCAATATTCCTACAATGTGGGCTATAGCACGACGACGCCGTATAAAGTTCGCTTCGGCTCAGGCCTCCTCGGTGTCGGTGACGGCACTGCGAAGTCCAGGAATACCCAGTTCGGGATTTATCTCCAGGATGACTGGGAGATCGACAAGCATCTCACGTTGAATCTGGGCATGCGCTGGGACTATGAAAAAAGTCCCACATTCAACAGCTTTGTGACGCCTGCGGCGGTTGCGACGGCCTTGCGCGGATGGAGCAACATCAACAACGCCAATTCCGGCATCAACATAAACGATTACATCAGCAACGGTTCCAACCGTGACGCTTACAAGGGTGAGTTCCAACCGCGTGTTGGATTTTCATATGACCTCAATGCTGATCAACGAAATGTGGTGTTCGGTGGCTTCGGTCGCGCTTACGACCGCAACGTCTTTGACTACCTGCAGGTTGAACAGACCAAGGGGACGTTTCCGAGCTACACCGTCAATTTCACCGGCGATCCGCGACATCCCTGTTCGGGGGCAAATTGTGTCCCGTTTAACCAGAGCTATCTAACAACAGCCGGTCTTCTGGCATTCGCAAATAGCACGGGAGGCGGGCGCGAGATCAACCTCATCAACAACAATCTGAAAGTACCTTATTCGGACCAACTCAGCGTTGGCATTCGAAACCGCATCGGCACCTGGAACACAGAAGCGACTGTCTCGTACATTGAAAGCAAAGATGGTTTTGCGTTCCTGCTGGGCAATCGTCTGGCTGGCGGTGCGTTCCACAACCCAGGCGCAACATGGGGCGCGCCATTTGGCAGTCCAATTCCAGGTTTCGGCGCGCTGATATTAGGTACTTCGGGACTTGAAACCAAAACGACGGCGCTCTTCCTCAAGGCCGAAAAGCCTTACACGAAAGCAAGTGGTTGGGGTGCCACGTTTGCCTATACCTACAGCGACGCCAAAGAAAACCGTCAATTTGGCGAGCACTATTCGCTCGACTACGCAACGCTGGGCGGCTATGGATTTTTGCGCTCCGGCGGCGTTGCCAAAAACCGGCTAGTCGCCACGGGCATTTACGATTTCCCGATGGGGTTCGAATTTTCTGCCAAGTTTACGGGCGAAACCGGTAGACCGTACTACGGATTGAACTGCTTTGACAAAGGCTTTGACAACTGCAGGTTCGACCAAATTACCGGCACACCTTATCGCACGGTGGACATCGCGCTCGGCAAGGAATTTGGACTTGGCGGCAGTAACAAGATCAAGCTTCGAGCCGATATCCTGAACCTGTTCAATTCCGTCAACCACAATGAATTTGATACCTGGCACGGTGGCCCCGGCGACCCCAATAAGAATTTAGGCAAGCCTAATGACAGCATTACCGGACCGACTCGTACATACAAGCTTTCCGTTTCCTATAGCTGGTAGAAGCGCGCGGTAGTCCAACATGGCCGTCAGTGGTTTTTCCATTGACGGCCTTTTTCAAGTCCGGATCCGGAAAATATCCATGCATCGTATTCAAGCGGCCCTGCGCGTTGGCGCGCTGACCTTGGTGGTGGCATTCGCTGCCGCCTGTTCAACTTCATCTGTACAGGTTTCACCACGGGCATCTGCCAGTGCAAGTCCTGTATTGCCCGCACTGTTCGACGACATCGAACGGCGCACATTCAATTTTTTCTGGGAAACCAGCAATCCAGAAAATGGTCTGGTACATGATCGATTTCCGACGCCCGCGTTTGCCAGTGTCGCCGCAGTCGGCTTCGGACTCACCGCATATCCCATCGGGGTTGAGAGAAGCTATATCACCCGCGAACAGGCTCGGCAGCGCGTACTCGCAACACTGCGTTTTTTTCATCATGCCCCCCAAGGAACGGCGTCCAAGGGCATGACGGGCTACAAAGGGTTTTTCTATCATTTCGTCGATATGCAATCGGGTGCCCGGTTTGAAACGGTGGAGCTTTCGACAATTGATACCGCGTTATTCGTTGCGGGCGTATTGTTCTGTCAAAGCTATTTTGATGGCGCGCACGCGGACGAAGTGGAAATCCGTGCGCTGGCCGACCTGATTTATCACAGAATTGACTGGCAATGGGCACAGCCGAATGCGCCCGCAATCAGTCATGGCTGGACGCCGGAAACCGGCTTTCTTGAAGCCGACTATCGCGGCTATAACGAGGCGATGATTGTTTACCTGCTCGCGCTGGGCTCGCCGACCTTCCCGGTGAAAGCGGATGCCTGGGCAGAGTGGACGAAGCCCTACAACAAGACATGGGGGAAAACCTTCGGCCAGGAACATCTTGGTTTTCCGCCGTTATTCGGCCATCAATACACGCACACATGGATTGATTTTCGAAACATTCAGGATGCTTACATGAAAGCGCGTGGTATCGACTATTTTGAAAATAGCCGCCGCGCAACCTACGCGCAACAGGCCTACGCGATCGCCAATCCGCTTGGCTGGAAGGGCTATGGCGAGAATCTGTGGGGCATTTCCGCTTGCGATGGCCCGGTAGATGCCGAACTCGACTACCGTGGCCGGCGCATTGCCTTTCGCACCTACGCCGGACGCGGCATGGGTGGCGTGGAGACCTATGATGACGGCACCATTGCACCGACTGCTGCGCTTTCGTCGTTGC
>JBKJMK010000068.1:0-4447 GCA_046596005.1 Usitatibacteraceae bacterium
CCAGTGTGACTTGCGCGCTGTTCATCGCCACATCGGTGCCAGTGCCCATGGCGATGCCGATATCCGCCTTGGCCAGCGCAGGGGCGTCGTTGATGCCATCACCGGCCATCGCGACCATTGCGCTGGCCAAGGCGGATATCGGCATCGCCATGGGCACCGGCACCGATGTGGCGATGAACAGCGCGCAAGTCACACTGGTGAAGGGCGACTTGCGCGGCATCGCACGGGCTCGGCTTCTGTCCCAGGCAACCATCCGCAACATGCGCCAGAACCTGGTGTTCGCATTCGTCTATAACGCGCTCGGCGTACCGCTGGCGGCTGGTGTGCTGTATCCCTTTACCGGGTGGCTGCTTTCACCGATGATCGCCGCACTGGCGATGAGCCTTTCTTCGGCGTCGGTGGTATTCAATGCGTTGCGGCTGAAACGGATCGGCTAAAGAAACCCTGGTCGCACGGTAAACTTGTTCCCGGGAATTATGCCGAATACACCGCCGAGACCAACCCTCGCCGCGATGAAGCACAGCGCAATCATGGCCTGTCCTCAACCAAGCTACCACACAGGCGCAGATGCTTCCGCAACGATGACGCTGAAAGCAGCGGACGCGCGGGCACCTGCCTTTCAACAAACTACCGGAGGAAAATCATCATGAATTTTCGAAAATCAATCCTGACATTCACGATGATGCTCGCCAGCGGCACGACGGCGGCAGAGACCAACACCTATCAGTCCACGCCCGAGGATACCGCCAAGGTCAACGCGCTCGCCGCGAAACTGCTGGGCGAATTGTCGGCGAACTGCCCCGTCAGGCCGGTTGCGGACCAGGCTGCCCACAAAACTTGCCGGGAAGCATTGTTCAGCGCTGATTCTGTCTTCAGGTCCAGCCTCAAGCCATTCATTCTCTGGGGTCGGCCACTTGGCGGCGATATCAATGCCACGCTGAAGGAGTTCCGCGCGACGGAATTCGGCAACGACGTATTCACCGGCACCTATGCGCCGATGTGGATGTGGGATGGAAAATACGATGTCGAGTATGTAGCCAAAGACAAAATCTACCGCATCACCGCCGGCGCGGGCTTTCGCAATGAACTCAATTTCGGCCAGTATCCATACCCGTTCTGGCATGAACCCAAAAAATGGACCGACTATGAAGACGCCAATACCATGGCCATCTGGATCGATCCGAAAATCATGAAGGTTTCGCAACTCACGTTCTACAAACGCGCCGACAAACCCGCCGTCGCGCAATCGAGCCGCCGCCACATGCCGACGTTCGACGGCAAGTGGATGTGGGTCGATGACAAGGGACAGCAACAGCCCGCACCAACATTGTTCGTGGGCCTGTACAGTGAAAACAATCCGCACCTGGCCCGGCTTGACACGAGCTACCGGAAAATGGCGCTGACCATGCGCGACGCCGAGTGTGACTCGTGCCATGTTCCCAATAATCCCGACAAAGCGAAGCGACTCGTGCTGTTGCAAACCCCGCTGCATGCCGCGAGCGAAATCGAGCGCTTGCTGAAAGATGTCAGGCAGGACCGCATGCCGCTGGATGACAGCGGCATCGAAAAACCATTGAAAGCCAGCCTGAAGGAAAAGTTGCTCGCCGATGCGGAGGCCTTTGCGGCCGTGGTGAAAGCGGCCCGCGAGTGGGAGGCCACCAATTCGGGCAAGGGTCAGGCACGGCGAACGGCGGCGAGCGCGGTAACCAGGTAGTGCGGTACCAATAAACTCAAGCACCAGCGCGGCGTGCCCACCTTACGAACTATTGTGGGATCAGGCCGCAGCCTCCGGTGGCCTACGTGGTTTCTGCGCGATCAGCGTCGAGAACGATTTCACCTTCTGATCCGGCGTATAAAAATCGCGAATTGCGGCCTGCAGAATTTCCCAGCCGGCAAACCGCTGCGGCAACTCCCGACGTGCGAACAGGCATTGGCTTTCGGGTTCAAACATGTCCAGGTAGTTGGTGCCTTCGATCATCACGTTGATGATCGCGATACCGCCTTCGCGCACCCGCGCCTGCAGATTGGCGAGGCTGCGGAAGGCCGTTGGGCAATCGAAAAACATCAGCAGCCCAATGCAGACGATGGTGTCGAAGTCTTCACTAATCTTGTAATTGCGCAAGTCCGCCTGCGCAGCTTCGATTTCGAGCGATTCCAGCCTGGCACGGCGCTGCAAATGGCTGATTGCGGTACTGCTTCCATCCAGCGCCAAGACCGAACAGCCGCGTTTGGCGGCCGCGACCGCGAGATTTCCCATGCCGCAGCCGAAATCCAGCACGCGTCCACGCAGATGCGGAAGCGCAGCTTCCTCAAAGGGGTTCAGCGCCAATTCCCCGGCAACGGCCTGTCGCTGAAACTGCTGGTCGAAAAAAATGACGCTATGGTTGGGATGCATCGGCATCACCACAGCATCGGCGCAAGCGTCGGCCAGGCACGCATCGCCGCCGCATATCCGGCCGCAATCAGTTTGTCGTGCGAATTGTCCTTGCCGATCATTTGGTGCAGATGCAGACGACTTGCGATCGGCACGAGGGTATTTGCGCGTTGATCAGCACATTTTTCATGCCTTGGCGAACTTTTGCGAAACGGGGGATGCCGTCGGTGGCGGGGGTGCCGATAGTGCGAGAGCCGGGAGCCAACTGACTGCACCGAGAAATGTTCTACGTCGCAATGAAACCACCTGTCTAAAATGGAATTATATGAATGGCGCGAGTTGGCCACGTCCACGTGACGTCCGAATTGCAACTTTTACTTCGCTTCGTCAACCATGCGGATGGTCGATTCCTCAACCTCTTTCGCCACGCCGAGCAGCGTCGCATCCTGAGACAGCGCCGCCAGCATCTCCACCGGCTTGATGAGGCCGATCATGGTTTTGCCGCCTTGGGTGAATACCGAGATGCGACAAGGCAGCGCCATGTTGAGGCGCATATCTGCAGCCAAAACCTTCACTGCCTGCGCCGGATTGCAGACTTCAAATACGCGGCACTGTTCGTCGAAGGCCATGCCTTTGCTGCGCAATGTATTGCCCAAGTCGTGGATATGCAAAACGCCGAAGCCATGCTTTTTCACGGCTGTATCCAGATCTGTCGCGGCCTGTTCGAACGATTTTTCGGTTTCAACAATGTAGTACATGCGTCATCCTTTGGAAGTTAATTGTCGGCGCGCCGCCAACTATGCAGCGCGCGGTGGCAAGGTACGCCTCACCCACGCCACTAATTCGTGCGCCGACATCGCGCCTGAAAGCCGGCCCACTTCCCGGCCACCTTGAAACAGGATCATCGTGGGAATGCTGCGGATACCATATTGCGCGCTCGCGATTGGTGCGGCGTCGGAATCGACTTTTACAAACCGCACCTCGGGTAGTTGGCTGGCCGCACTTTCGAATTGCGGCGCCATTGTTTTGCAGGGGCCGCACCAGGCTGCCCAGAAATCGACCAGCACCGGCAGGTCGGTGTTGGCGATGAAGCCGGGCAACGTGGAATCGGCCAGCGACACCGGTTCCGGTGCCATCAGCGGCGCTTTGCAACGGCCGCAGACCGGGCCGCTTTGCAATCGCTGGTCGGGTATGCGGTTGATCGTGCCGCATGAGGGGCAGGCGAGATGCATCGTTCGCGCCTTAGCAGCCGGGCTCAACGCCAAACTTGCGCAGCATCGATTCCATCAGGCACCACTTTGTGAGCCCGCTTTGCAGCAGGTTGGCACCGACGAAGGCGGTGACCGCGAGCCACCATGCGCTCACAAAGAGCGGACTGCCGGGAATTCCCAGCGCCAGCGACAGCAGGATGAAGAGGCCGGCAACAACGCGAACGATTCTCCAGGTAGTCATGATGTTTCTCCTTCAGGTTTTGTGACAGCGAGTGCGCCCAACCGTTTCCGGTAAGCGATGAAATACAACAGCGGAATCACCACCAATGTCAGTAAGGTGGAGACGAAAATGCCAAATATCAATGAGATCGCCAGCCCGTTGAATATGGGATCGTCGAGGATGAAAAACGCGCCCAGCATCGCGGCGACGCCGGTCAGCAGGATCGGCTGCGCGCGGGTGATGGCGGACTGCACCACCGCCTCCTTGAACGGCATGCCATCGCGCACTTGTAGATTGATGAAGTCCACCAGCAGGATGGAATTGCGCACGATGATGCCGGCCAGCGCGATCATGCCGATCATGCTTGTCGCCGTGTACGGCGCGCCGAGCAAGGCGTGTCCGGGCATGACGCCGACGATGGTCAGCGGTATCGGTGCCATGATGATAAGCGGCGTGAGATACGAGCCGAACTGCGCAACCACCAGCAGGTAGATAAGGATCAGGCCAACGGCATAGGCGGCACCCATATCGCGAAAAGTTTCGTAAGTAATTTGCCATTCGCCATCCCATTTGACCGCGTAGTCGCGATAGGCGTCTTCCGGCTGGCGAATAAAATATTCATCCATGCTGCCACCACCGGGT
>JBKJMK010000288.1:0-15369 GCA_046596005.1 Usitatibacteraceae bacterium
TTGCCGCCGGATAAGCCGGCCGAGCCCGGTTAAACTGCGCGCACTTTTGCCACATCTCCGCCAGAAGCACGCGGCGACCGAAGTGGACGAATGATCGTGTTTAAACTTACCAGGAGATATGATGAAGTTATTCCAACTAGGTGCGGTAATGGCTGGCTTGATCGGCGTCGGCATCAGCCATGCGCCACCCGCGTCTGCACAGGCGGCCAAGCAAATTCCCATGCGGGATTTTTTCAAGAACCCACAAGAGGCGGGACACCAGATATCACCGGATGGCAAATATTTGTCGTGGCTCGCGCCGTTTGAACGCCGTTTGAACGTATTTGTGAAACCAATCGGTGGTGGCGAAGGAAAGCGTGTGACGGCCGAAACGGCGCGCGATATCGGCGGCTATTTCTGGAAGGGTGACCGCATTCTGTACGTTAAGGACTTCGGGGGGGACGAGAATTTTCACGTTGTGTCGGTTAACCTGAAAGGCGAAGATCTGAAAGATTTGACGCCGGGCGAAAAAGTCCGTGCGCAAATCGTCGACGGACTGGTCGATGACGACCGTAACATCATCGTTTCGCACAACAAGCGCGATGCCAAAGTGTTCGACGTATTCCGCACCAACGTGGCGAGTGGCGACGAAAAATTGATCGCGCAAAACCCCGGCAATATCACCGGCTGGATGACTGATCACGATGGAAAACTACGCGGGGCAGGCGCAACAGATGGCGTCAACACCACGCTGCTATATAGAGAAAATGAAACGGATGCATTCAAACCCATTCTGACTACCAACTTTAAAGAGCAGGTGGCGCCGTTGCTATTCACGTTTGATAACAAGCGGCTGATTGTCAATTCCAATCGTGGCCGTGATAAGTCCGCCATCTTTGAATTCGATCCCGTTACCGCCAAAGAAGGCAAGTTGATCGGTGAGCATGCCGACGTTGATATGGGAAGCGTGTCGTATTCCCGAAAGCGCAAGGTATTGACCACCGCCAACTTCACTACGTGGAAAGGCGAGCGCAAATTCCTCGATAAGGACGCCGAAACCATGTTCAAAACGGTGGAGGCCAAGCTGCCGGGCTATGAAATTGCGTTCATATCAAGCAACAAAGCAGAAGACAAATATATTGTCGCTACCTACAACGACAAAACCCGCGGCAAACGGTATTTATACGACAAGGCGACCGGCACGCTTGATTTCATCGCCGACATTTCGCCCTGGATGCCTGAAAATGAACTCGCCGATATGAAGCCGATTTCGTATAAATCTCGCGACGGTCTTACCATCAACGGCTATCTCACCGTGCCGAAAGGCGTTGCCGCAAAAAATTTGCCGGTCGTTGTCAATCCGCACGGCGGTCCCTGGGCACGCGATGCATGGGGCTTCAATCCGGAAGTACAGTTCCTCGCGAATCGCGGTTACGCGGTATTTCAGATGAATTTCCGCGGCTCGACGGGTTATGGCCGTAAATTCTGGGAAGCCTCGTTCAAGCAGTGGGGCAAGTCGATGCAGGATGATGTTACCGATGGTGTGCAATGGCTCATAAAGGAAGGCATTGCCGACCCGAAGCGTATCGCCATTTATGGCGGCAGCTACGGCGGTTACACCACGCTGGCCGGCATCGCCTTCACGCCTGATCTATATGCCGCGGCGGTGGACTACGTTGGCGTTTCCAACCTGTTTACGTTCATGGGCACGATTCCGCCTTATTGGAAACCCTATCTGGAAATGCTGCATGAGATGGTCGGCCATCCGGAGAAAGATAAAGAGCTGTTAACCGCCACGTCGCCGGCATTTCACGCCGACAAAATCAAGACACCGCTATTCGTCGCACAAGGTGCAAAAGACCCGCGCGTGAATATCGCCGAGTCCGACCAGATGGTGGAGGCATTGAAGAAGCGCGGGGTCGCAGTCGAATACATGGTGAAAGACAACGAGGGCCATGGTTTTCGCAACGAAGAAAATCGCTTTGATTTCTACGAGGCGATGGAAAAATTTCTCGCCAAACACACCAAGCGCTGAATACAGCGCGCAGCAAACGGAAACCCCGGATTAAACCGGGGTTTTTTTATGCCGGTTGTTGCAAAAACGCAGATTAATCATCGGCGGTGCTCGCGAGTGAGCGAGTCAGGAAATTACGTCGAACCTGAACATCACGCAGGTAGGGGTGTTCTTCGTGGCGCGGATATAAGTACAAACGCGCCGCACTGACATGCAGCAGCGCTGCTACTTTCGCGATATTTCCGACAGTTTAATAGCCGTTAGTCCTACAACGGCCCGCAAGGTCGCGCGGTAAGCTTCCTCATCCAATTAAGCAACACATTAAACCCTTCGATCTGACCTACATACTGATTCGGGAACATAACATGAACATGTTGAAAAAATGGATTTTGGTGGCGGCAATGAGTTTGTCCGCAGCCGCTTTTGCCAATACGTTTACGTCCGATTTATCCGACATCTGGTGGAACGAAAACGAGTCTGGCTGGGGCGTCACCGTGACCCACCAGCGTGAAGTGCTGTTTCTCACGTTCTTTGTTTATGGGGCGGATGGTCGCGCATCCTGGTACACCGGACAGGCGACCAATGTGGGCCAGGATAGCCGTGGCGCGCTCATTTTCAAGGGGGATATGTATCAATTCACCGGCCCCGCATTCGGCCCGACCTTTAACGCCGCCGCAGTCACCAGCCGGAGCGCAGGCACACTGACATTCACCACTTTTCTGGACGCCGCAACCTTGGCGTTCACGCTCGATGGCGTTGTCATCAACAAAACGCTAACGCGGCAGACTTTCCGCAACAATGATGCCTCTGGGGAGTATGTCGGTGCCATCAAGCAGATTCAATCCCAATGCCGGGCGCCGTATTCGAACGGCGACTTTAACCGTAACACCGAATTCACGATCAACAATACCGCCACCACATTTGCCATGACCGCACGCTTGCCAGACGGCAATGTCTGTAGCTATGCGGGCAACTACACGCAGACCGGGCGGCTGGGACGATCGCAAGGTACATACACCTGCGGGGGCGGATTGTCCGGAACATATGACATATTCGAGCTTGAAGCAAACATGCAAGCCTTTAGCGGACGATATTTAGCGCGCGACAATTTCTGCGACGTCGTCGTCGGTCGATTTGGTGCAATGAAAAAATAACCTGGCCGATGCCGGGACGTGCGATAGCTAATTTGGTGGTGACGCGGGAAGCATCGCACGCTCGCCGAGCATGTTCAGAATCTTTCCATGTACGCCGCCAAAGCCACCGTTACTCATCACCAAAATTTGATCGCCCGGTTTTGACATCACCACGATGGCATTGACCATTGCGTCGAGGTCCTCAAACACCCCCGTCTTGGCACCGATTGGCTCAAGACATTTCGCGACATCCCATCCAAGACCCTTAGCATAGACAAACACCGCATTGGCGTTCGCCAGGCTATTCGGCAACGCCTCGCGCATGGTGCCTTGCTTCATGGTGTTGGTGCGCGGCTCGAGGACGGCAATGATGCGTTGGTCGCCAACACGCTTTCTCAAGCCGGCAAGCGTCACGTGGAAGGCGGTCGGGTGATGGGCGAAGTCGTCAAATACAGTAACGCCGCCAATCTCACCCTTGTTTTCCATACGTCGCGCCACACCGGCGAACTCGCTTAGTGCATCAATTGCCATTTTCGTCGGCACCCCTGCGTGGCGCGCCGCCGCGATCGCAGCGAGCGCGTTCATGGTGTTGTGTATACCCATCTGGTCCCAGTCGACCATGCCTTTGTCGATGCCTTTGAAAATCACATTGAATTGCGTATCTCGCTCAGCGCGCTTGAAGTCCCACAGCAAGCCTGGCCCGAATTCTTCAAGACTGCTCCAGCAGCCCATTGCAAGCGTGCGTTTCAAGTATTCATCGCGGCCATTGCTGACGATGAGCCCGTTAGCAGGGACTGTGCGGACAAGGTGATGGAACTGGGTTTGAATCGCTTCCACGTTCGGGAAGATATCGGCGTGGTCGTGTTCAAGATTATTGAGGATCGCGGTGCGGGTGTGGTAGTGAACAAACTTGGAGCGCTTATCGAAAAAGGCAGTATCGTACTCGTCGGCTTCAATGACAAAAAACGGCGAATCACCCTTTGGTGAGCGAGCTGAGATTCCGAAATTTTTTGGGATGCCGCCGATAAGAAAACCGGGTGCGAGTCCAGCATGTTCGAGTATCCATGCCAGCATCGCACTGGTGCTGGTCTTGCCATGAGTGCCGGCTACGGCCAGCACCCACTTCCCCTGTAACATGTTCTCACCCAGCCACTGCGGGCCGGAGGTGTAGGGGAGGCTGCGATTCAATATCTCCTCAATCACCGGCATGCCGCGCGTCATGATGTTGCCGATGACATAAAGTTCGGCGTTGAAAATCTGCAGCTGTTCTGCGTCGAAACCTAAGTGTAGTTGAATACCCGCCGCCTCAAGCTGGGTGGACATCGGCGGATAAATATTTTCGTCACAGCCAGTGACGGTATGTCCCGCCTGGCGGGCGAGCACTGCGAGGCCACCCATGAATGTACCGCAAATACCCAAAATGTGGATGTGCATGCGGTGCGACTATTCTTCAGAGCGCTGCAAACAACAGGGCGATTTCATGTCGGAATTTTATCACCGGCAGCGTGCCCGGTTGGCAGCTGAAGCGGTAATAAGATTCTTCAACTTTGAGCGTAAACTTGGACGCTCTTGAAACAAATGCCAGCGAGCCGCATATAACTTACTTTGCAATTACCTAAACTAACCGCCATGGTCCCACATCTCACTACTTCGCTCACCGGTCCGCTACTCGACCTTGAAAAGAAAATTCTCGACGCGCGGCCGAGCATCGAACGCTGGTTCCGAACCAGGTGGATGACGGAGCGGCCGCCGTTCTATACGTCGGTGGATTTACGCAATTCCGGTTTCAAGCTGGCACCGGTCGATACCAATTTATTCCCAGGCGGCTTTAACAATTTGAATCCTGATTTCATGCCGCTTTGCATTCAGGCGGCGATGTCGGCGGTGCAGCGAGTGTGCCCGGACAAACAGCGCTTTTTGCTGATTCCCGAAAATCACACACGCAATCTGTTTTATCTCTCCAATGTCGCGGCGATTCAAAAGATATTGACCGGCGCTGGACTGGATGTGCGAATTGGCTCGCTATTACCCGAAATTACCGCGCCGACAGTGCTCGATTTACCGAATGGCGACAAACTTACGCTGGAACCGATCACGCGCACAGGCAATAAATTGATGATTGACGGTTTTGATCCGTGCGCCATTCTTTTGAATAACGATCTCTCCGCCGGCGTGCCGGAAATTCTCAAAGGCCTTTCGCAGCCGGTGGTACCGCCGCTGCATGCGGGATGGACTACCCGCCGGAAGACATTTCACTTTCACGCCTACGATAGTGTGGCGGAAGAATTTGCGAAGCTGATCGGCATTGACCCGTGGTTTATCAATCCAATATTCAGCCAATGCGGCAAGGTGAATTTTTCTGCGCATGAAGGCGAAGAGTGCCTCGCTGCGAATGTCGAGGCTGTGCTGGGTGAAATGCGGGCGAAATATGATGAATACGGCATCAAGGAAAAGCCTTTTGTAATTGTGAAAGCCGATGCTGGAACCTACGGCATGGGCATTTTGACGGCACGATCGGCAGACGATGTGCGCGGCCTTAATCGCAAAGAACGTAACAAGATGGCAGTCGTAAAGGAAGGCTTGGAGGTAAACGAGGTCATCATCCAAGAGGGAGTACATACGCTGGAAAATCTGAACGGTGCCGTCGCCGAGCCTGTCGTATACATGATGGATGCGTTTGTCGTTGGTGGTTTTTATCGCGTCAATACTGAACGCGGCGTTGATGAAAACCTGAATTCGCGCGGCATGAGTTTTGTCCCGCTGGCCTTTGAAACCGACTGCCATTCGCCCGATTGTTCTGGCTGGCCCGACGCACCACCGAATCGTTTTTATTGCTATGGTGTGGTGGCGCGCCTGGCGATGCTGGCCGCGTCGCGTGAGTTGGAAAAGCTTGCGCCCAGGCTTGAGGCCGAGGCAACTCCCATCGCGGTGGCAGCTGACTAACCATGATCCCGCTCTACCCTGCGATCCGCCGAGGGAGTAGCAACAAATTAACTGAAAAAAACCATGCGCATTGCTTTCATCGTTGATCCTCTCGCCAAACTGAAAGCCTACAAGGATTCGTCCGTCTACATGATGCGCGAAGCGGCCAGGCGTGGTCATGACGTGTACGCATTTGAAGCGCGCGATATTACGCTCATTGATAACCGTGTAGTGGCGCGAGTTTCCAGTCTAGGCGTCACCCAGAATAATGAAGATTGGTACAAGATCAAAAACGTCGTTGAAATGGCGCTAGGCGATTTCGACGCGGTCCTGATGAGGAAAGACCCGCCGTTCGACCCGGAGTATCTTTATGCCACGCTGTTGCTGAGTCTCGCCGAGGAGCAGGGTGCGCTGGTTGTCAACCGCGCAGCTTCGTTGCGAAATTACAATGAAAAATTAGCCATCGCAAAATTTGCGGAGTTTACCGCACCGACAACCGTCACGAGCAACATGCCGCGCCTTCATGCTTTCATCGACGCGCACAAGGACGTGATCGTGAAGAAGCTTGACGGCATGGGCGGCACGTCAATTTTTCGCGTACGCGCGGATGACCCGAATCGCAATGCCATCGTCGAGGTTCAAACCGTCGACGGGACGGTCTCAGTGATGGCGCAACGCTACATTCCCGAAATCACCCAGGGCGACAAGCGCGTGCTGGTGATCGACGGTAAGCCGGTACCGTTTTGCCTGGCACGCATCCCGAAAGAAGGCGAAACGCGCGGCAATCTTGCGGCGGGTGGGCGCGGTGTGGCGCAGCCTATTTCCGCGCGAGACCGGGAAATTGCCGAGACGCTCGGCCCGCGATTGAAAGCCGATGGCCTCATCATCGTCGGGCTGGATATCATTGGTGACTACCTGACGGAAGTGAACGTGACTTCGCCGACATGCATGGTCGAGATCTTCGAGCAAGCCGGATTTAACACTGCGGCGTTGGTGATAGATGTGTTGGAACAACGTAACGCGTGAAGTCCACCACTGGCAACCGGGGCATGGTTGCGGATGGACTTATGCCGCTATCCAGAAATCGTCACCCGGTCAAAATCCAGTCCGCGTTCAATAAATTCGGCGATCTTCACTTCCTTCGGGCTGCCATGTCCGGGATGAAAGATGTCAACACCGCGCCCCTGATGCGAAAGGTTGGAAGGTACGATGAGTGTTTCCGGGATCTTAAGCGCCTCCATTGGAGGCAAGCGGAATCCTTGCACATAATTTGGCGTTCGGCTGCGCGTATCAGATGCACGTACTGTGGTTGCTTCCGGTTTGCCCGGAAGCATGGCGACGGTCGCAAAAATGCGACCGTCGAGTTCCTCCGCCAGTTCGCGGACCACACCGAGAAAGAAACTCTCCTGCTTGCCAATCTTGATGCCGACCAGTTTGCCGATGGCGACGCCGTGCGCTGAATTTGCGGGGCGCAGCAGGCGTAGATGTCCGCGGCTTTCGTCGACGATCCCCCAAGTCTCGGTACCGTAATTGAAATCAGCATAACGCGCGCGAATGGTTGATTCAGACACCTTGCCGAACATCTCGATGTCGGCCATCTCCTGGCGCGTGAGTTCACTCTTCACACCAGGCTGCTGGAACGGATTGCCTGACACGAAGAAATGCGTTTCGGTGATGCCGAAAGTGAGAATGGCATCCTTCTCGTTGGGCACCGTTGCGGGCGGACGCGAGCTGGTGCCCTCACACCAGATACGGTGCAGACGGGTGAGTTGACTTTGCGCATCAGCGACACTCCATTCCGCCGGCAAGTCAAGCGTGGTCGGATCATCTCCTTCGCCAAGCTTCTTCAGTCGCCTGCGCAAGGACTTCGAAAGCTCCTCGACGTTTAATGCGCGTGTATGGTCAGTTGCATTGATCATTGAGTGGAAGTCCGCGCCAGCATTCGACAGTAAATCGATTGCGCAGACCAGTCCTTGTGGATTTGCGCCGACCTCGCGCGCTATTTTTACCTTGTGGCCAAAGCGTTTGAGGACTGCGTCGACGAAATCAATTTGGCGCGGCGTGAGTTCGTGGATGTTCGCGGCTTGTCCGAGCAAGACGGCCGTATAGGCCTGTTCAACCGAAGAATAGCCATCGATCGCACCGATCGAGTCTTTGACGCGCTTGTCGACCAGATGCCGGTTTTCAGCTTCAAGCCATTGCATGTGGAGGCGCATCCACAAGGCGGGGTCAAAGCGGCGGTAGATAAATCCGGCGATCAGCATTTGCAGACCGATGAATCGGATGATGCGCTGGATAATGAGCGCACCGTGAATAAATAAAGCTGCACCTTCGTGGGTTGCGTCTGCCCAGCAGCGCCGGTAGCCTGCTTCCATTTCCGATATCAACGTGCACGAAACGGTCCACGCGGTGATATCGCTGTGCATCAATGGAATAGTCTTGCCAGCGTAGCGTGCGCGTTGTTCCGTAAGCAAATAAGCAACCTTGTCGCGAAGAAGCTCCATGCAGGTTAGACGTTCCAGCGCGATAACGTCTGCACTGCGATTGAAATTACGCAGCGCATCGACAATTTTCTGTTGCGCCTGCGGCACATTGGTTAGCGGAATTGCTTTTAGCCAATCCTTGCAGGATCGTGCGTCGGTAAAAAACAAGGAACCCGGTTTTATATTTGGCGTTGCTTGCGTTACCATTTAACTCTCCTGGCGACCCCGCCCGATTCGCTTCCGTGGCTTTTGTAACACCGTTTCACCCAGCCAACTGGTTGGGCGATTTTCAGTTTGACGCGAACGCGCGGGTTATCGCCGATACCCATTCATGATCGAAGTGGGCTCGGTCGCTTGTTTGTATATCGCCAAGTGTATCAAGGCTTGACTGGGACGGCGTGGAAATCGCCCAAATGGGTTTTGGGTAAGCCGGATCGTCGCGAAAGCGCGGGATGACGTGCCAGTGCAGGTGCGGCGTGAGATTGCCAAGACTGGCGAGGTTCATTTTTTCCGGCCGCAATGTCTCCCTTAATACCGTCTCCAGCACGAATACCGCGCCCATGAAAATTTGACGATCCGCCGCGCTCAGGTCGGTGAGTTCCTTGATGTGTTCGTTCCAGACAACACGGCAAAAACCGCGATAGGCAGCGCCATCGGCACCCGGGACACGCACGATGCGCCATTTTTCGCGGCGAAGAATCAGTTCGCCGCCGTCGCCATCACACAGCTCGCAATCAGTTATCACTAGTAAGGCTGTCGCACGATGGGTTTGCTTTGCGTCGTGCCGGCAAACGGACCGGTCGTAAATGCGTAGGTCATCGTAGCGTTATTGGCGTCACTGAAATTGAGCGTGAGGGTGCCCGTCTTCCCATCGGGAGGCACGATCTTCAACTGGTTCGGGTCGTAAGCGATCCCCAGCCATGCCGAACTGGTGGTACTGAAAAATGACCCGGTGTACGTGTTGCCACTCCAGGTGCCGTCCGACATGACATACCAGGTCGCTTTGCCATCAGGCCCGTAGGTATACCACGCGCCAAACAGAATACCCGCCTGTTGCGTAATGTTGAGACCCCAGCCATCTTGTGCGGAGCCGCCCCACCACATGTCTCCCACCACAATAGGCGAGGTGCCGCGACCAAATACTTGGCGTTCTATCGACTTTTGCCCGGAAATACCGTTGATTACATACTGTAACGTTGCCGTTGAGTTGCTGGTGAAATTGATGCTGATATTGCCGACTGGCGTGCCGACTTTAAATTGTGCGGCGTTGTAATTGTTCAGTGGTGTCGACGTGGGCTGATAGATTGCGCCTGAATATGTGGTGAAGTCGCTGTTCCACATGCCGCCGGGCAGCACATACCAAATCGGCTTGCCTGCGTTGTCGTAAACGTAGAGTGCGTTCAGCTGAATCTGGCCGTGTTGCTGAATCGACATGCCCCAGCCGTTTTCCACGTTTCCGGCCCACCACATGTCCGAATAATTCGCCGGCCCCGCACCGGCGACAGTGGTGCGAAACATTCCGCGACCGTAGGTTACCGCGACCAGCGTGGCGGGGTCATACCAGAACAGCTCGCGTACCCGAACGCTGGCGGGGCCGTCATTGGTAGTGCTCCAGGTCTGCCCACCGTTTTCGCTCGTGTATACGCCGTTGGCAGCACCTACATAGAGCCAGTTCGGCTTGGTGGGATGACGCTTGATGTCGTGCAATGAAACGCGTGGCAGATTGCTGTGAATGTTCTGCCATGTTGCGCCGCCGTCACTGGTCTGCCAAATTCGTCCGGTGGTAAAACCTGTGTATGTGACCCAGGCCCGATTGGGATTGTCCGGATCAATTGTGACCCGCGATACGTTGCCACTGGGCAATACCCCATTGCCGACCTGGGTCCAGGTTGGGGCTGGCGACAAGCCGTCGGTGGTTTTCCACACTTGACCGGGGGAATTGTGCCCCACCCAGATAATATTTGAATCGCGCTCGTGTACGGCGATGGCATTGATGTAGTACGTGCTGGCACCACCAATGCTGATCGGCTGTTTTATCGCCGTCCATGTCGGTGTCGCGGTGCGCACATTGGTCGATAACCAAAGTGAATTTGCACCCACCAGCATGCGGTCACGATTGCTCGGGTCAACCACAAATGGCGCGATGAAATTTGCCTTGGCGGTTTCCGCATTGGTTGCGCCGCAATACCGTTGGGTGGTGCTGTCTTTTAGAGCTTCAGTGATACCGTTACAAATGTATTGGCGGTTGCTCTGTCCAACTTTGCGATGCACCGATGCATAAACGTACTCGCCATAGATGGTTGTATCGTCGATAGGGTCAACTGCAGCAAAGCCGCCGTCACCGCCTGCCGTGCGCTCCCAGTTCGTTCCCGATGAATACATCAGCGCACCGTTGTCCTGCGTGCCGCCGATGATTTTGCCACCAGCTGCGCGTTTGCCAGCGCCACCGTAAAACTGCGTTACGCCCAAATTTATGTTGAGATTTTGCCAACTGGAATTGGTATCTGCGTTTGCGGCGAATACGTTGCTGGAGCGGTAGAGACCGCCGTCATTGCCGAAGTACACGACTGGATTGGATGCGCTGTAATTTGGCGCATGCACAATGA
Source organism: Usitatibacteraceae bacterium (assembly GCA_046596005.1). Lineage (GTDB taxonomy): Bacteria > Pseudomonadota > Gammaproteobacteria > Burkholderiales > Usitatibacteraceae > UKL13-2. The sequence continues at coordinate 11,138 of JBKJMK010000288.1, forward strand.
TGTGGTGGTCTGCATGCGGTTGCGCCAATCCCGGTGCGGCACCTTGCCAGGTGCTGATGCGATTAAAAGCGTTACCGCCGTCCGTCGACTGGTAAAGATCCAGCCCACCGACGATAAGATGCCGATCATCCACGGGAGAAACCCACAGGGCGTTATCGTAATCGCCCTGTTCGGCCAAGTGTTTGGGCTCGGCGAGCATGGTCCAGCTGGCGCCTCCGTCGAGCGACTTCCACACCTGGCCGCGGACTTTGTCAGCGTCTGCCTCGGTATTGTGATCGACCGATGCGTACACTGTTCCGGGCGCGCTTCGCGCATAGCCCAACTCAATGCGCGCGGTCTTCGGCGATCCCCGACCGACCGGTGTTGAAACGATTTGCATGCTTTGCGTCCAGCTCGCCCCGGCGTCGTTGGAGTAATAGGCGTAGCCGTCGTCTGAACCGACGATGGCGTTGTTGGGATCGTTAGGGTCGAATTTGACATCCAGCCCCTGAAAATCTGCAACCTTTGACCACGATCCGCCGCCGTTGGTTGAACGATATACCTTGCCTCCAGCCGTTACGCCGCCGGTCGAAGTACCCGTTGTTGTCCCCGCCAATATCAGGTTTGGGTTGGCGGGGTTCACGGCGATGCGATTGACGAACCACCAATCCAGACCGGACGGATTGACACTGGTATCGGTCGAGGTTGCCGTTAAAAATGCCCAAGTCACACCGCCATCAGTACTCTTGAACATGCCGACGCCCTGATAACCGGTAAACGATTCACCCGTTCCTGCGTAAATGATGTTCGGGTTTACTGGATCGAACGCCATCGTGCCAATGACGATGTTGCCAAGAAAATCGGCTATGGCCGAGAACGACTGGCCACCGTTGGTCGATAGCCAGATACCCCCAGTAGACGCGCCAAGGAGTATGCGATTGGGATCGCGCGGGTCGATCAGGACCGCGCGAAGGCGACCACCCACATTGCCCGGACCGAGAAACGTCCATGAACTGGTCGATATTCCCGCAGCGAGATTTCGGGCTGGCTCACCCTCGCCGCCGCCGCCGCGGCCCAACGTCAGGGCTTTACGGTCCGATTCCGCGCGCAGGATGTCGGTGGAAGTGGGTGTTTGACCGAACTCATCCATATCCCAGGTGCGTATCCAGTCTTTTGCCGGGGCACGGAACGTTGCGCGGTCAGGATTACGGAACGTCTTGCGGTATGTCGCCATGATCCTGTTGCGCGTCTCAACGGGCAGATCACAGGCACCTTCATTACTTACTCCGGCTTGCTCGCGTAATTGACGCAGTGTCAGCTCGGCGATATCTAGTCTGGATGCAGCGTCGCTATCGGACAGTGCATTCAGGCCGTTGCACTGTGCAGTGTTTTGGCTTGTCTGTATTGCCGCTGTGAACGTCGGTGCGTTGGGTGTTTGCGACACGTTAGCGCACCCTGCAGCGAGTAGCGTGACGAATGCAGTGGAAATACAAAAATATAGGGCCGAGCGATGTGTCCGGAAGTTCATATCGTTCTCGCGGAAAATGGTGGGTCAGTTGTACTCTTTACCAGCGGCAACAGCGTACAAGAGGGGGTTCACTTGGTCCCGGAATCAGGTACGCGCTCATTAGACACATGGATTCGACGCGCTACAACAGCACCCTTTCAATCCCACCATTGTTCGCGTTGGCAACGTATTGTTTCATCCAGTCGCCACCTAAAACATGCTTTGCAACCTCAACCACGATGTAGTCGGCAGTGGTGCCGCTGTCGTTGTCAAAGCGCGATAGCCCCTGAAGGCATGATGGGCACGACGTAAGGATTTTCACATCGCCCTTGAAGCCATCAGCACGAAGTGCGTCAGCACCTTTGCGCATTTCTTCTTCCTTCCGAAAGCGCACTTGCGTGGAAATATCAGCGCGGGTTGCGGCGAGCGTCCCGGATTCACCGCAACAACGTTCGTTCTGTGCAACCGACGCACCCATCAATTCATTTACAACCTTCAGCGGCTGATAGGTTTTCATTGGCGAGTGGCAAGGATCGTGGTACATGTAACGCGTACCGGTGACGCCTTCAAGCTTCACCCCTTTTTCCATCAAGTACTCATGAATATCGAGCAGCCGACAGCCCGGAAATATTTTCTCGAATTCATATTTTTGCAACTGATCCATGCAGGTGCCACAAGAGACTATGACCGTCTTGATATCGAGATAGTTCAAGGTATTGGCCACACGATGGAACAGCACCCGGTTGTCGGTGATGATTTCCTGGCCCTTTTCTGCATTACCCGAGGCCGTTTGCGGATAACCACAGCATAGATATCCTGGCGGTAATACGGTTTGCACGCCGACGTGAAACAGCATTGCTTGCGTCGCGAGGCCGACCTGGCCAAACAGGCGCTCCGAACCGCAACCGGGAAAATAAAAAACAGCTTCCGCATCAACGCCTGCTTTCTTCGCGTCGCGAATGATCGGTATCACCTTGTTATCTTCAATATCGAGCAACGCACGCGCGGTTTTTTTCGGCAGTCCACCCGGCATCGGCTTATTGATGAAATGGATGATTTGCGCCTTGATTGCGGGTTTGCCAACGGTGGCGGGCGGGCGCTTGGTCTGCATTTGCGGTAGCAGGAATTTCCTCGCCAGCGAATGCGCGAAACGCTGCACCTTGAAGCCCCAGTCGATCATCAAGGTCTTGGTGATCTTGATTGTGGTTGGGTCGGTGGCGTTGAGATAAAACATCGCAGCGGCGGTGCCGGGATTAAATTTCTTTTTGCCTTCCTTGCGCAACAGATTTCGCATCGCCACTGAAACATTGCCGAAATCGATATCAACCGGGCACGGACTCTCGCATTTATGACATACCGTGCAATGGTCTGCCACATCGGAAAACTCGTCGAAGTGGCGCAGCGAAACGCCACGCCGTGTTTGCTCCTCGTACAGGAAGGCCTCAATCAACAACGACGTTGCGAGAATTTTATTGCGTGGGCTATACAACAAATTAGCGCGTGGCACGTGGGTGGCACACACGGGCTTGCATTTGCCGCAACGCAGGCAGTCCTTGATCGAATCAGCAATCGCACCGATGTCGGATTGCTCAAGAATCAATGATTCCGCGCCAAGCAAGCCGAAGCTGGGGGTATACGCGCGCGTCATGTCACCGCCCGGCAGCAGCTTACCCGCGTTGAAACGGCCTTCGGGATCAACACGTTTTTTGTAGTCGCTGAACGGCTGGATTTCATTTGCGGTCAGGAATTCGAACTTGGTAATGCCGATACCGTGTTCGCCGGAAATTACGCCATTTAATTCTCGTGCGAACGCCATGATTCGCGCCACCGCGGCGTTGGCTTCCTGCAGCATGCCGTAGTCGTCAGAGTTTACGGGGATATTGGTATGTACATTGCCGTCACCGGCGTGCATGTGCAGCGCAATAAATACACGGCTATGCAGAACCTCCTTGTGGATCGCATCCAGTTTTTCCTGCACCTTGGCAAATATGCGTCCAGAAAATATTTCGTGCAGAGGTTGGCGTATTTCGATCTTCCAGGAAGTACGAATCCGATAAGTTTGCAACAAATCAAACAATGTCAAACCCGCGTTTGTGTCGGCAATCTGCGTCGTCGTCGCAGCTACACCAACCGCGTGCAGGGCCGCCTGAATCGCAACCAGCGGCTGATCGAGGTTATGCAGGTAACATTTCCAGCGCGCGCCAACCGCATGTAGCAAATCGAGTGCATCCTGGCGCGTCGAGCCAATCAGCTCTTCGGAAGAAATTTTGTCGTCGTCCGCGTCCAGTGGCAGTCGGCCCTGCACAAATTGAATCAGCGCTTCCACCAGCCGCAATTTGTTTTTGAGCGAGAGCTCGATATTGATATGCTCGATACCGTCCGAGTAGTCACCCAGCCGGTCGAGCGGGATGACCACGTCTTCGTTGATCTTGAAGGCGTTGGTGTGTTTGGCTATTGCCGCTGTTCGCGCTCGGTCCAGCCAGAATTTCTTGCGCGCATCTGCGGTTACCGCGACGAAGCCTTCACCGTGGCGTGCGTTGGCAAGCCGTATTACCGCGCTGGCGGCTTCCATCGCGGCGTTTTCGTTATCCGACACAATATCGCCGATCAGTACCATTTTCGGCCGTTGGTTGCGCCGTGATTTGGTCGCATAACCGACCGCTTTCAGATAGCGTCCGTCCAGATGCTCAAGACCGGCGAGCGTAGCGTGCTCATGTCCATCCAGAAAATTCTTGATTTCGACAAT
>JBKJMK010000240.1:0-9805 GCA_046596005.1 Usitatibacteraceae bacterium
ATCCAAGCCCCGCAGCGTGGGTGTTTCACCCTGGTCATTGAGCATGTGTCCCAAATCGTGCAGCAAACAGGCTGTCACGAGTGCATCTTCGGCATTGCATTGTTCGGCCAACGACGCCGTTTGCAGCGCGTGCTGCAATTGGGTGACCGGCTCCCCGCTGTACATCTGCGCGCCGTGCAGTGAAAACAACTGCTCGATGTCATCAAGGCTAAACGCCATGTTCGCTGGCACGTTACCGATCATTTTTTTTAATTGTGATCAGTCGCCGTCGGCGTGCTAACCGGTGCGGCGGCCGTTTCTCGAGGGACGCTTTCGCGCAAACGCGTGCGCGACAGGGCGCCCGCCTGTTCAAGAATCGGATAAGCGATTGAGCAGATGTGCGAATTGATGCGTTTGAAATCGTTGATGATGTCCAGGTGTAGTGCGCTGGTCTCAATCGTTTGCAAGCTCTGACCGGCAAGGCGATGCAGGTGCGAGTCGGCAAAAGCCAAGCCCATTTCACGAAATTCCACTTTCTGTGCGAGCAACAGCTCCGCGCTTTTGAGGTCTGCGTTCAAGAAGACGTTCAAGCCCATGCGCAGGTTGGAGATCAGTCGCGCATGCATCTCGCACAGTTCGGCCATTCCGGCCTCGGAAAATGCGCGACGGGGCGCAATCATTTTGCTGGCAACATCTTCTACAATATTTTCAATGATGTCGCCGATCTGCTCGAGATTGATGGTGAGGGAAATGATCTCTGTCCAGCGGCGGCTTTCCTTTTCGTCCAGCGCTTCCCGGCTGATCTGCGTGAGATACAGCTTGATCGCCGTGTACAGTTCATCGACATCGTCATCCATGCGACGGATCTCGACCGCCAGCCTGGCATCTTGCGTCTTGATGACAGTCAACAGACCGACCAGCATGGTTTCGATCATATCGCCGATGCGCAGCGCCTCCCGCGCAGCATTCGAGGTTGCCAGCGCGGGCGTATCCAGCGCACCGATGTCAAGATGTTTGGGTGCGACACCTTTATCGCGTTCGGGATGATCCGGCATCAGGCGTTCGGCCAGTCTGGCGACTGGCGCGGTGAAACCGATCAGGCATGCAGCCAGCAACAGATTGAACGCGAGGTGGAAGTTAACTACGATCCGGCCCGGCGAGGGGTCAATGTGCGTCAGCAGGTTTTCAATGCTGCCGAGCAGCAGCACGGTGATCACGCAGCCGATCAGCTTGAAACAGATATTGCCTAGCGCGACTCTGCGCCCGCTTGGTCCAGTGCCGGAGGTTGCCAATAACGCCAATATCGCGCTGCCTAGATTTGCACCCAGCACAAGAAACAAAGCCATTTTCAAGCCAATCAGGCCGCTGGCCGCGAACGCAGCGGTAAGAAGCACGACGGCGAGACTGGACCAGAATGCGATCGCAAATACGGCACCCACCAGCATATCGAGAACCGGGTCGCCAGAAATCGAGGCAAGGATGATTTTTACACCAGCCGCTTCGGATAAAGGTCGTGCTGCATTCATGATCATCTGCAGCGCGAGCAGGATCAACCCGACGCCAATGGCCACTCTGCCAATCTGGCCGGTGCGAGTACCTTTGCGCGACAAGTGCAGTACCACGCCGATACCGATCAATATTGGCGCAAGCCAGGAAAGATCGAATGAGAACACCTGTACCACGAGGCTGGTACCGACATCGGCACCGAGCATGATCGCAAGCGCAGGTGTGAGCGGCATCAGCCGCTGGCTGACAAACGATGCGGTGATGACAGCGGTAGCGGAAGAAGACTGCACCAGGCTTGTAACGCCAAGTCCGGCGAGGAAGGCGTGGAACCTATTTGCGACACTCGCTGACAGGACACGTCGCAGATTTGCCCCAAAGACGCGCAACACGCCGCTGCGCACAATGTGCGTCCCCCACACGAGCAGGGCAACGCCGGAAAGAATATTGATGAGCGTATGCATTGGTTTCTATTTAGTGCTGGAAAGAACTGCGGTCACCACGGCAATGAGTACGTCTTCGTGTTGGTGAAACTTTTCATTGCTTCCTGTACGCCTTCCTTGTAACCGAGTCCCGAGTCCTTGATGCCGCCAAACGGTGTTAGTTCGAGCCGGTACCCGGGCACTTCGCGTATGTTTACCGATCCGACTTGTAGTTCGGAGACAAAGCGGGTGATGTAATCGAGACGGTTTGTGCACACTGATGACGACAAGCCATAAGCGGTGCCGTTGGAAATCCGGATTGCCTCATCGATATTGGCAAAACAAATGATCGGCGACACCGGCCCAAAAGTTTCTTCGTGTACCAGCGTCATGTCCGGGCGCACCTGATCGAGTACCGTCGGCGTATAGCGGGCACCGTCGCGCTGATTGCCAATGAGAAGTCTTGCGCCGTCGGTGACCGCCTGTTTGACACGTGTTTCAAAAAGCCTGGCGGCCTCCTCGTCGATGACCGTGCCCATCTCCGTGCCGGGATCAGCCGGATCGCCAAACTTCCACGCGCGGGTTTTTTCAACCACGAGTTCTGTAAAGCGCTCGGCCACCTTACTGTGTACCAACATTCGCTTGACCGCTGTGCAACGTTGACCGGAATTTTTGTAGGAACCCTGCACCGCCAGTGATGACGCCTCGTCGAGGTCGGCGTCTTCCATCACGATGATCGGGTCGTTGCCGCCGAGCTCCAGCACGATTCGACGATAACCCGCCTTGGCTGCGATGTATTTGCCAATGGCAACGCCACCCGTAAACGTGACCAGATCCGCATGTGGATTGGTGATCAGCTCATCAGCGATTTCGCGCGGATCACCCGTAACGACGGAAAACATTTCCGGTGGCAACCCGGCCTCGTAAAGAATATCGGCCAGCAGCAGCGCTGAAAAAGGGACCTTTTCGGATGGCTTCAGCACCATGCGGTTATTGGTGGCAATGGAAGGGACTACTTTATGTGCAACCTGATTCATCGGGTGGTTGAACGGGGTGATTGCGCTGATCACGCCAAGCAGCGGATCGCGTTGCGTATAGACGCGACGCGTCTTGCCATGCGGGGTCAGGTCGCAGGAGAAAATCTGCCCATCGTCCTTCAATACTTCGTTGGCACCGAACCCCAGTACATCGGCGACGCGGCCAACCTCATAGGTTGAATCTTTCAGACACAATCCGCTCTCGGCGGTGATGAGCGCGGCGATTTCCGTTGTGCGGTCCCGGACCAATGCGGCAGCACGGTCGAGAATTTCGGCGCGCCTGAAGCGCGTTAACCTGGGACGATAGGCGGCTGCAGTTGCGAATGCATGTCTGATTTCCTCAACGCTTGCCTTCGGTACTGAACCGATGCTTTGGCCGGTGTAGGGATTAATCACCTGGATGACGCGATCACCGCTTCGCTCAGCGCCAATTTTCTTGCCAGCGATACGCATTGACTCGCATCGAAAATTTTCATCTCGCATATTTATCTTTCATGAGAGGAAACCTGTCGACTGCCCGTCCGCAAGGCGCATGCGTATGCTGAAAAAGTACGTCGTACACACGGTGGCATCAAAACCTTTCCGGTTTTAGCGCGGGCCTGTGCTGCGTCGACCGCAGCGGCTTCTTGACTGTCTGTGGGTCTTGTTCCGTTTGCACCTGCAACTGCCTGCGCAGGTTGTGCGCGATGGTGCGCTCCTTACTGTCCATCACATGCGCAAACATCGCTTTGCCGGCTGCGTCCGGGTCGCCTGACGCAATCGCTTTGACAATTTGCCGGTGCTCAGACGCCGATATCGGCATCAGCCAGCCATCCTCAAGATTAAGGCGGCGAAACAGCGAAAGCTCCTTGATCAGCTTGCGATATATAGCCGAAAGCTTGCTGTTGCCAGCCAGTTCAACCAAACGGTCGTGAAATTTGAGGTTCAGCAGGTGATAGTGATAAGTATCTTTTTCCTTTACTGCTTTTTCCATCGCATCGACCATGCCGCGGATTTCCCTGACTTGCGCGGGGGTGATGTTCTCTGCGAGCTTCCTGCCAACCAACTCATCCATGGCGGCACGCAGATCAAAAATCTCAATTGCTTCTTCGACCGGAATATCGCGGACGAACACGCCGCGGTTTTTGGTGATACGCACCAGTCCTGCTTCTTCGAGCATGCGAAATGCCTCGCGCAGCGGCCCGCGCGAAATGCCGAGTTTGGCAGCGATGGTCAGCTCAGTCAGTTTTTCGCCCGGTGCCAGACGGCCCGATAGAATCATTTGTTCAAGCTCCGCATGAACGACACTTACAAGAGAGCTGGTTTGCAGCAATGCAATGGTCGGATGGGCGATGATTTCGGCACTCATAGGTTTTCATTTAACGCCATTTTTTACAGATTGTCTACAATCGACAAAAAGCAGTTGACATTGTATTCACGGAGTCGATAGACTCAATTGTCAATTCGCACGACGGCGCAGGCGCTTTTTTTGCACAGTCACCAAAATGACACATCGTTGTCGCACAGTTCTGCACTCTCACTTAACTGAAGGGGAATTTGCATGAAACTCGCTTGGACCAAAACCATCTTTACCGGCCTGATGGCCATGATGTTCGCGTCAGCGGCCGTGGCGCAAAAAACGCAGTTGCTCGTTTATACGGCGCTCGAAACCGACCAGTTGAAAGCCTATGAACAAGGCTTCAACAAGGAATATCCGGACATCGAAATTAAATGGGTGCGTGATTCCACCGGCGTTATCACCGCCAAGCTGCTTGCGGAAAAAGCCAATCCACAGGCCGATGCGGTGATGGGTGTTGCCGCGTCCAGCCTTGCGCTACTCGATTCCAATGGCATGTTGCAGCCATATGCCCCGGCCAATCTGGCGGCGATCACGCCAAAATACAAAGACAAGAAAAATCCGCCAGCGTGGTTTGGGATGGACGTGTGGGGTGCAACCATCTGCTTCAATACGATTGAGGCGGCCAAGAAAAATCTTCCCAAGCCGGAGACTTGGCAGGATTTGACCAAGCCAATATACAAAGGCCAGATTGTGATGCCCAACCCGGCATCGTCCGGCACCGGCTTCTTTGACGTGACCGCCTGGCTCACGATCTTTGGCGAAAAGGGCGGATGGGAGTACATGGATAAGCTGCATGAGAACATCGCCCAATACACACACTCCGGCTCCAAACCCTGCACATTGGCGGGCACCGGCGAATACCTGATGGGGATTTCCTTTGAATATCGCGCCAATAGCAACAAGGCCAAGGGCGCACCGATCGATCTGGTGTTCCCTAAGGAAGGTCTCGGCTGGGATCTTGAGGCTTTTGCGATTCACAAAGGCACCAAGAAACTCGATGCTGCAAAGAAACTGGCTGACTGGGCATCGAGCAAAAATGCCGCAATTCTCTACGGCAAGAATTTTGCCATTACGGCGATTCCCGGCGTAGCGGAACCGTTGCCTAACATCCCCAAGGATTACGAAGCTCGGCTGGTCAATGTGGATTTTGTCTGGGCTGCGAACAACCGTGAAAAAATCCTCGCGGAGTGGACCAAACGTTACGACAGCAAGTCCGAGCCGAAGAAGTAGCACGGTGGCAGTCGCTGGGGCTGGCGCGGCAGACACGAGCGCCGCGCTGGCGCTTGAGCTGTCAGGCATACACAAAGATTTCGGACCCTTTCAGGCGCTGAAAAATATCGAACTCACCGTGCATCGCGGTGAGTTCGTTTGTTTTCTGGGGCCGTCGGGCTGCGGCAAGACTACCCTGCTGCGTATTATCGCCGGGCTGGAGGTTCAGACGTCCGGCACGATTCATCAGGGTGGACGCGACATCTCGCGCTTGCCACCGGCAGATCGCGACTACGGAATTGTTTTCCAGTCGTATGCCCTGTTTCCGAACCTCAGTATTTTTGACAACGTGTCGTATGGGCTCGTCAATCGCCACACCTCCAGAAGCGATATCGTCAAACGCGTAAATGCGCTCCTGAAGCTGGTCGGTTTGCCTGATAGTGGTGGCAAATTTCCCGGTCAATTGTCGGGCGGACAACAGCAACGCATCGCACTTGCACGCGCCATCGCGACGTCGCCCGGATTGCTGCTGCTCGACGAGCCGCTGTCGGCACTGGATGCACTGGAGCGCGTGCGTCTGCGCCATGAAATCCGCTCGCTGCAACAGCGCCTCGGTATAACCACCATCATGGTGACCCACGATCAGGAGGAAGCACTGTCCATGGCCGACCGCATTGTGGTGATGAATCACGGCGTGATTGAACAGGTTGGCTCACCCCTGGAAATTTATCGCGAGCCTGCTTCACCGTTCGTGGTCGATTTTGTCGGCAAGGCAAACGTATTGGAAGGAAAGGTCACTGCACCTGGTAATTTGCTTGTCGGCGGCACGACCTTGGCTTGCGAGCAATGTATCGACGTAGGCCAGACCGTGAGAGCCTACCTCCGCCCCGAAGATATCGTGGCGCGACCGATTCAGGCGGGGGACACAAATGTGATCGACGCGCTGATCGACAAGATCGAGTTTCTTGGTTCGTACTGTCTGGTGCGCGTTTCCGCGGAGGGACTGCCGATGCCGCTCACGGTTTACCTGTCGCTCAATTTCCTCGCCGAACAAACGCTGGTGCAAGGCAGCCGCCTCAAGTTGCGCATCCTGACGGAACGTCTGCGCCTGTTTGGTGCCTGACATGGCGACCGTAATGGACAACGCCATTTTGGCGACCGTGAATCAAAAAGTCCATTGGACTGATCGTATCGGTCATGCGGTACTGATCGTGATCGCCATCGCACTGCTGGCGTTTCTCGCAGCGCCACTGACAGCCATCCTGATGCAGAGCGTCGAGAACAAGGACGGCGCATTCGTCGGGCTGGATAATTTCATCGCGTATGTGCAAACGCCGGCGCTGAAACAATCGTTGTGGAACAGTGTGTGGGTTTCGACCGTGGTTACGATTATTGCCGTGCCTGCGGCATTTTTATTCGCCTACGCCTTGACCCGCAGCTGTATGCCGTTCAAGGGATTGTTTCGGACTATCACGCTCACACCGTTGCTGGCGCCTTCACTGCTTTCTGCGATTTCGTTCATCTACTGGTTTGGCAATCAGGGCGTGCTGAAAGACGCCATGAAGGCAGTTGGCATCGCCTCGATCTATGGCGCACCTGGCATCATCATTTCTGAAATTTTCAGCGTGTTTCCGCATGCACTGATGATCCTGGTCACCGCACTTTCGCTCGCCGACGCGCGCCTCTACGAAGCTGCCGACGCGATGGGAACTTCCGCCTCGCGCAAGTTTTTTACCATCACGCTGCCCGGAGCGAAATACGGGTTGATCAGCGCAGCGATGGTCACGTTCACGCTGGTCATCACGGATTTCGGCATTCCGAAAGTGATCGGCGGAAATTTCAACGTGCTTGCCACTGACATTTTCAAACTGGTGATTGGGCAGCAGGATTTCCAGAAAGGTGCAGTGGTGGGTTTTATTTTGCTCGCACCGGCATTGCTGACGTTTTTTGTTGACCGCATCGTGCAGCGCAAGCAGACATCGATGTTGACCGCGCGAGCGGTGCCGTATGCGCCAAAGCCCAGCCGCGGTTACGACGCCGTCATGACCGGCTATTGCGGGTTGGTCGCACTGTGGATGTTTGCGGTACTTGGAATGGCGATATTCGCGTCTTTCGTCAAATTCTGGCCCTACGATCTTTCGTTCAGCACGAAGCACTATGTGTTCGGACTGTTCGATGGCGAGGTCGGCGACGCGTTCATCAATAGCCTGAAGCTGGCGAGCGGTACCGCGGTCATCGGCACCATGATCGTTTTTATCGGTGCCTATCTGATCGAAAAGACCCGCGACCTCGATTGGTTGCGCCCCATTGTGCAGTTACTTGCGTTGTTGCCGATGGCGGTGCCGGGACTGGTATTGGGTCTGGGCTACATCTTTTTCTTTAACGCGCCGGGCAACCCACTGAATGGCCTTTATCACACCTTGACGCTCTTGATAATGTGCACCATTGTGCATTTTTATACGACTGGCCACCTCACCGCAGTGACGGCGCTGAAGGCGCTGGATGCCGAGTTTGAGTCGGTGTCCGCCTCGCTCAAGGTACCGTTTTATAAAACATTCTGGCGCGTAACGCTGCCGATTTGCACGCCCGCCTTGCTCGATATTGCGCGCTATTTCTTCATCAACGCCATGACCACGATTTCAGCGGTCGTGTTTCTTTATTCGCCGGCAACAAAGGTTGCGGCTATCGCCATACTGAATCTTGATGAGGCCGGGGAAATCGGCGCTGCTGCCGCAATGGCGGTGTTGATTGCGGTCGCATCGACGCTGGCGACATTGTTGTTCATTGCCTTGGGGTGGTGGGTGAATCGGCGCACGCAGGCGTGGCGACAGCCGGCTGCGACGGCATAAATTGACGAGGATATTCATGGATCGAGATCGCGTACTCCTGACACCGGGCCCCTTGACCACCACCTTGCGAACCAAGCTGGCGATGCTGCGCGACTGGGGCTCCTGGGATGCGGAATTCAATGCCATTACTGCGCGGATACGCAAGCAGTTGCTCGACGTTATTCACGGCGCGGACTCGCATGTGGTCATTCCCCTGCAGGGCAGCGGCACGTTTTCGGTGGAAGCTGCAGTTGCCACGCTCGTTCCGCCGGATGGGAAAGGGGGCCACGTACTGGTGCTCGACAACGGTGCCTACTGTAAACGCATGGGCAGGTTGTCGACATTGATGGGTCGTCGCACGACTATCCTCGAACGCGCCGAAGACGAGCCGGTATCTGCGGATGAACTCGATCTGCGATTAAGTGCAGATCCATCCATTACCCATGTCGGATTGATTCACTGCGAAACCGGTACCGGCGTGCTCAATCCCTTGCAGGCGGTGAGCGATGTTTGCAAGCGTCATGGCAAAGGATTGATCATCGATGCGATGAGCTCGTTTGCCGCCATCGACATCGATGCGCGCAAGGTACATTTCGATGCCCTGATCGCGGCCAGTGGCAAATGCCTGGAAGGCGTGCCGGGAATGGGCTTTGTTTTTATCCGAAAGGCCGTGCTCGACGGCTGCGCCGGTAATTCGCATTCGCTGGCGATGGACCTGTACGACCAATACGCGTATATGGAAAAAACCACACAATGGCGCTTCACACCGCCAACGCATGTGGTTGCTGCCCTCGCCGAGGCATTGACGCAATTTGAAGAAGAAGGCGGTCAACCAGCGCGACTGGCAAGGTATACCGACAACTATCACACGCTGGTTAACGGCATGGCGGCAATTGGTTTCAAGCCGTTTCTGCGTGCGGAAATTCAGGCGCCCATCATCGTCACGTTTCATGCGCCGGGTGATCCGCGCTACCAGTTCAAGGAATTTTATGAGGCCGCAAAGCTGCGCGGATTTATTTTGTATCCAGGCAAACTCACCAAACAGGAAACGTTTCGTGTGGGCTGCATCGGTGCCATCGGACGAAATGAAATGCAGCAGGCGGTGAATGCTGTGGCAGACTCGTTGCGTGCGATGGGCATTGCCAGTGGCAAGCCGTTGAGTTAAGCCAGTTCAGAGGAGTCATCATGGCCACAAAAAATAAACCGCATCCCGCGCTTGAGGCAATAAGGAAATCCGGTGTCGGCAAAGTCAAAGTTGCAGTGTCCGACATCGATGGCGTCCTGCGTGGAAAATATCTGCACAAGGATAAATTTTTTGGCGCAGCCGAGGGCGGCTTCGGCTTTTGCGATGTCCTGTTTGGCTGGGATTCGAGTGACAACTGCTATGACAACGCCAAAATCAGCGGCTGGCAGCATGGATTTCCGGATGCCAATGCCAGAATTGATCTGGATACGCATCGCAAAGTGCCGTGGGACGGCGGCGTGGAT
>JBKJMK010000151.1:0-3013 GCA_046596005.1 Usitatibacteraceae bacterium
CTGAAGTGCGGCTTCTTCGTGGTGATAGAAAAGACCATCGAGTTGATTAAATGCCAGTTTGAATGCGTTCGGCTCCCCTTGGTGGATTTGCACTAGACCTTGAACAATGCTTGCCACCGAGCGCACCGTTGAGTCATCGTCACCAGCCCGCCCCAGGGTGAGGCCGAATTCGGCGATCAGGTCGAGAAGCTTGCGCACTGGATGGTCTACCTGCATCAGCAAGGAGCGATCCTTGAGCGCCAACTCCAGCACCGGAAGCTGTAGTTGCGCGACAGTTTCCCGCAATGGTGCCGGCAGCCGTGGGTCCGTTAGCAAACGGCCAAACATGTCCGCGATGATGTCGCCTACGACTTGCTCATGCCGGGCGAGCTTTTCCTTGAATGCACTACGGGCATCTTGCGATGTTCGTCCGCCAGCAGGCTGGCCAATGGAAGCGGGAGCATGTTGCGGTTTAACATTGACCGACAGCGAGCTCTCCGATTTTGCCAAAATTTGCTTGAGTGCAGATGTCAACGCCAGATTGACCTTTGCTGCACCCAGCGCGAATTCCTGCTGAGTCGACTGGGGAAGAGTCTGGGACTCGGGCGTAAGCACCGGACGCCCATAGTATTCGCAGCTCTCGACATCGATACCGCGCGCCTTGAGCGCTGTATTGGCCACCACAAAGACGGCAGGTACGATTTCAAGCAGCACCGGGCCAAATGTCTTAAACACGACCAATCGCACACCCGGGTCGCTTTCGAGCGTGCCAATCGCCTCCATTAGCGCCTGGGCAAATGTCTGCGGGAAGACCGGATTTTGGCTGTCGGCGGGATGATTGATGCCAATCAGCATGGCGACGCGCTGCGTGAGGCTCCAGAGCTCGTAACCACACTGTTCCTTCAGGCGGCGGCTGCAATGGCTAACAGCAATTTCTTCATCCAGCCGCTCGTCGGCCAGCAACGTGATGCCATCCAGCGAAAGCCGCGCGATCTGACCATCACCGTCGACCAGGCGAAAAAGTTTCTCATTGAAAATTCGACGAACCACTGCCGCAGTCTGCGACTGCAAGTCGCGGCGCCGCGAATAGAGCAATTGCGAAGCCCGTTCAAAGCGCTTTTTTCCCGTGACGTTGTTGCATCCCTCTGCTTCGAATTCGATGCAATCGCTAATTTCCGGGCTGGCGTCAAAAACACGCCGCGCAAATTCATCAGCAAGTTGATCCTTGAGGCCGTCAATCAGAGTTAAGTCGAGCGCCGACAGCGATGCGGATGTCATGGCAATTCCTTCACAATCAATGCGTTGATTTCAACCGCGATTGCCGTGATCTCTCCGAATCGGACGACTGGCAGTTGATGCTACAGAGCGCGGTATGTCCAGCGAAATCCATCATCAATCAAAACGATGCCTTGTTCGGTTCATCAGGTATTCGCCTACAGTGAAGGTACGCCTTGCATGGACAATCTGTATCAGGAAATTCCCGATACCGTACTGCGTTTTTACCGAGTCGCTGCCGGACCGGGATCAAACGGAGCGTCAAAACCGCCAGGTAAATCGGGCAGCAGTGTCAAATCACACCTTCCGGCGCACACTAACGGCGCTCAATGGCGCTACCAACTACTGCGCCGTATCCTGCCGCGGGAAACGGCTATCCGCATACCAGGGATCCGCATTGGCCACAAACCTTCATCGCGGCACATGGTTAAGTCCCAGCCAGTAGGATGCGATCAGCCGTAGCGTGTCCTCGTATTCGTTGAAATTTACCGGCTTGCGAAGATAACTGTTGGCCCCCAAGTCATAACAGCGCTGCACGTCGCCAAGCTCGTTCGAGGAAGAGAACATCACCACGGGAATACACCGCGTCGAGTTGTCTGCACGCAGCGCCTTGAGAACGTCAGTGCCGTCGAGTCGCGGCATCTTGAGGTCGAGCAGGATTACATCCGGCAACAGGCGTTGTGCCGCAGGCGCATGCAACAGGTCCAACGCATGCACGCCATCACGGGCAACGGACTGGAGCGCATCCGGCGCAAACTTGCGTAACAACCGTTGCGCAAATTCCACGTCGTCGTCGCTGTCATCAACCAGCAGAATATGTCGTGTCATCATCGTTTCCCCCGGGCAGCGAAAAGCTGACTGTGGTGCCTTTCCCTTCCTCTCCTTCGATCCATATCCGTCCTCCCAGCCGCGTGATAATGCGGCGCACCGTCACCAGTCCGATGCCGGTACCCTCGAATTCATCGGTGCGATGAAGACGCTGGAACGCGTTAAACAGTTTATCCACATACTTCATATCAAAACCGGCACCATTGTCGCGCACCCAGCAAATCACCTCAGCTCCTTCGCGTCGGTAACCTGCTTCGATCAGCGGTGCGGCCGCGTGCGCTGTGAACTTCCAGGCATTGCCGAGCAGATTTTCCATCACCATGGTGAGGAGGTTGGCATCTCCCTGCACCACCATTCCCGGCATCACCCGCCACTCGGCCCGACGATTGGGTTCGCGCAATGTGAGCGCATGAATGATTCGCCGAGCGCATTCCGAAAGATCGACACTTTCGCGGTGCATATCGGCGCGCGTTACCTGCGATAAATGCAGCAAATCGTCGATCAGCGCACCCATGCGGGTGGTGGCATCGCGCATACGCTCGATGCAGTGCAGGCCATCGGCGGTCAGTAGCGCTGATTGCTCCTGCTCCAGCAAAACGCTAAAACCCTGCACATGTCGCAACGGCGCGCGTAAATCATGGGAAACCGAATAGCAGAAAGCTTCCAGTTCCTCGTTGGCGACTCGTAACTCCGCAGTGCGCTCGGTCACCCTTTGTTCAAGCCGGTGGGTGAGTTGCTGTAATTCCTCGTGTTCCGCCTCCGCCTGCGAGGCAATGCGGTCAGCGGCCTGCATGAGTTCACCTAATTCGCCGTGCGGATAGGGTGCACCGATGCGTGCGCTGCGATCCCCGTCCGCAAACCGGCGTATTGCTGCGAGCAACCGGTTTACCGGCTGACGCACCACCGTTTCGGCGAACAAAATAGCAGTGGC
>JBKJMK010000026.1:0-3165 GCA_046596005.1 Usitatibacteraceae bacterium
CGAGCAAAACTTCTGCGGACCAGCAATCGGTCGTGTTTGGCATCCCTTCGCTGCGCCTGCTGAAATGGAATCCTGCGCCTGCGATGTTTTCGGCCACCCGGTCAAATCGCTGCGGATGGCGTGGCACAAAGACCAGCAGCGTTTCGCGGCGTTCCTCGATGTCGAAGGTCTGCAGGTATGCTTTTAGGAGCATGGGCTCCTCGCCCTCGCGCGTACTTGCACAGAGCAATATTCGCTGTAAACCGAGCGGTGTGCGCCAGTCCTGCCCTAACTTTACCAAACCAGGTTCAAACCCCACGTCGAATTTGATATTACCGGTGACAACAATTTTTGGTGCGCCCAGGGCACCAAAGCGTTCCGCGTCCGCAGTCGATTGTGCAGCAATAACATATAACGATTGCAGCGAACGTTGAAGCAATGCGCGCACCGCGGAAAAACGCGCATATCCAAGCGAAGATTTTTCACTTAGACGCGCATTGATCATGAGTGCGGGTACCGCATTCTGCTGACACGCATAAAGTAAATTCGGCCAGATTTCAGTTTCCATAATAAGCAGGATTGACGGCTGAAAGCGGTCTAACAAGCGCTGATGCAGTATGACGAAATCGTAAGGCAAGTAAGACGAAGTCAGGGTGTCGCCGAACAGCTCTTTTGCCGTTGCGCGGCCGGTGGGCGTCATGCATGTCAGCAGGATCGGGCGCGTCGGATAGAGCGCCCTCAATCGATGGATGAAGGGTTGGGCAGCACGCGTCTCGCCGACGGAAACGGCGTGGATCCAGATGCAATCCTTCAATGAAGATCGGCGGTGTATGCCGAAGCGCTCGGCAATATTTTCCCGATAACCGCGTTGCGAGAGGCTGCGCCAGAACAGTCTTGCCAATATCAGTGGCAACATCGACGCCAGCAGCAGAGTGTAGAGAATACGCATCATCGGACACTATTTTGGCGTAAGCAGCGGTTCGAGCGCGTGCCATGCCTCCTCCACACCTGGCGTGAAAGATTGTTGCTTGCTGCCGCCACCCAAATTAATGGCGAGCGCATTGCCGTAAAGGCCAGTCAACGTTGGCGATGTTGTCAGGTACAGACCAACTGTTGGTCGTGCGAGCGCCACACTCAAATGCGCGAGCCCGGTATCCACGCCGATCACTGCGTTCGCCTGTGACAGCAATGCGGCGGCCTCGACTAGCGTCATTGCGGGCGGCACGATTGCAGTCGGGATTGCGGACGCAAGTTGCTCGCTCGCAATTCTTTCTATGTTATTGCCCCAAGGCAGCACAACACGAATGCCGCGCTCATGAAGTCGGCGTCCGAGCGCGACCCAGTTCGGCGACGGCCACATCTTGTCGATACGACTGGTGGCGTGCAGAAACACCACGTACGGCGATGGCGGCGCGGTGTTGGCAAGTGCGGGCAGTTGCAAGCCGTAGTCCACCGGTTCGGTGAGCGTGTAGCCGAAAACGCCGGCCGCCAATCGTCGGTTGCGTTCAACTGCATGCAACTCAGGTGGTACTGCGATCTGTTGGTCATAAAAGCGCGCGGCAAGCGGCTCGCGCGCGGTCGCGCGCGAGAACCCTGCAATCGATCCATCCGCCCAGCGCGCGATGAGCAGACTTTTAACGAGGCCCTGGGTATCGAGGATGGTGTCGTATGACTTTCCGGAAAGCTGCGCTTTGTCAGCATGGAAAGCCGACCACGCCGTTGGCGACCACCAACGTGTTTTTAATTCGCGCAGATGTATCGGTATTGCCCGGCGCACGTTCGGATGGAGGCCAACCAGCCCGACATATGGCGCTTCCGTCACCCAATCGATTTCAACGTCCGGATACGCGCGTGCAAGATCGCTCACCACCGGCAGGTTGTGGAGGACATCGCCCAATGACGAGAGTTTGACCAGCAAGACGCGCATCGGGCGATTGTAGCGGAGGAAGTCTGACAACTCCGCTCGTGCTCGCTTACAATTGAACAATTGCGGGTAATTCTTCTACCTGCAAACCCTCCAATTTTTCCATGCCTGTCGATAAAATTCCACTTTCTGTTGTCATCATCGCCAAGAATGCGGCGACACAGATTGCTGCCTGCATCGACAGCGTCGCCTTTGCCGACGAAGTACTCGTCGTCGATTCCGGATCGGAAGACGAAACGCGCGCAATCGCCGAGGTACGTGGTTGCCGCGTGATCGAAAAAGAGTGGCTGGGTTTTGGGCGGCAGAAGCAGTTTGCAGTCGGCGAAGCGCGTCACGATTGGGTCTTGTGTCTCGATGTGGATGAGCGCGTGACGCCGCGCCTGGAGGCCGGTATTCGTGCCGCACTCCAGCTTCAAACTCACAAGGCATGGCGCATGCCGCGACGTAACCGGTTCCTTGGCCGGTGGCTGGCGCACGGCGAGGGCTATCCGGACTGGTCATTGCGCCTCTTTCACCGGCAATTCGCAAGCTGGAGCAACGATCCGGTGCACGAAGCCGTCATCACGACGATGGATGTAGGGACGATGGACGGCGATCTATTGCACGACTCTGCCGAGGATGTGGGGACGTATCTGGCCAAACAGAATCGTTATTCGAGTCTGCACGCCGAGGCACTCTTTCAGCAAGGTGTGCGTGCGGGCTATCTGAAATTGTTTCTGAGTCCGTTTTCCCGGTTCATCAAGTTTTATATTATTCGCTTTGGATTTCTCGATGGAGGACCCGGGTTTGCGCATGTCGCCATTGGTTGCTTTGCCGCGTTTGCCAAATACGCGAAATTAATCGAGTTGACGAACAAGGTTGACTGAGCGTAAGCGCATTTTTTGGCGTCGGACTGTTAAAATGCAAGCCCTTTCATGCGCGTCGGCTTCCGAGACGCCTAACGCCTAAAATCCCATGATTATTGTCACTGGCGGTGCCGGTTTTATCGGCTCCAATTTTATTCGCGAATGGTTCGCCTCCAGTCCGGAGCAGGTTGTTAACCTCGACAAGCTCACCTACGCGGGCAATCTCAAATCCCTTGCAGGCATTGATCGCGATCCGCGTTATCGTTTTGTGCATGCAGATATTGGTGATCGTGCGGTGACAGGTGCATTGCTACGTGAGGCCAAACCGCGCGCCATCGTGAATTTTGCCGCCGAGAGCCACGTTGATCGATCAATCCAGGGAGCAGGGGAGTTCATCGCGACCAATATTGTGGGCAC
>JBKJMK010000093.1:0-3380 GCA_046596005.1 Usitatibacteraceae bacterium
CGCCACAGTTATCACTCTTGCGGACAAGGCACCCGCCGTGCTGTTTTCCCTGGGCAAGAACAACGCGACCAATTCATTCGATGAAACCAACAATCAGAACGGAGACAGAGTTTTCTCGAGCGGAACACCCAACGCTACCTTCGACGATTCGGTGACATGGATGTCTCTGAACACGCTGTTTGATCGCATGTTGAAAGCCGGAAAGCTTCCCTGATCCCGCTAGTTTACTCAGCAAAATCCAGCATCGACGCGCCTTCCAGAGCAAAATGCCTCGGAACGCCGCACCAGTAGGCGTTCTACACAATGTAATTCTGGCTAAGCCTCCCGAAGCTCAAACCGCACCTCGCCCGCTACATTCTTCGCTAACGTAAGCTCATATCCAGCCCGCTTGGCCTGCTTGAACGCCTGATACAAGCCAATGCCCAGCCCGCCGCCGCGCGAGTTTGCGACTGGTGCACGGAACAGGTCTTCGACAGCTGCGCTGGGAATAGCGCTTCCGGTGTCGGTGATACTCAACGCGACCGACTCTTTTATCGACAGCTCAATGACGACACGAATATCAGGCTCCCGTTGTTGCTTCTTGCGGCTATTTTCCAGACAATTTTCCAGCACCGTATCGAACAGATTCACGGGGACCG
Organism: Usitatibacteraceae bacterium; assembly: GCA_046596005.1. Classification (GTDB taxonomy): domain Bacteria; phylum Pseudomonadota; class Gammaproteobacteria; order Burkholderiales; family Usitatibacteraceae; genus UKL13-2. Next base: position 639 of record JBKJMK010000093.1, read on the forward strand.
AAGTGGCCATTTTTCCATTTGCCGTGAACGACACGGCGTGCCCGGCGTGGCGAGCCAGTACATCTTTCCACCAGTCTTCGGCAGGCAACGACAACCCGATACCCCGTAGCGCAGGGTTCTGTAGTTTGTCGAGCGTGGTTTGCAGGCGCTTGGTGAGTTGCGGCAGCTGCCGGTCCAGCATCGCCTCGTAAGGCGTGATGCTGCGGCGTTCGCCTTGGGGCGCATCGCCGCCTTGTTGCCCAATACTTTTCGATGTCAGCGCGTAAAGTGACTGCAACAGGTTCTTGACGTCGTGGGTAAGTTTGGCACCAGTCTCATGCACAGCTTGCATGTAGGCGTTTTGCTTGATCACCTGTTCGCGCCGCTTGCCTTCATAAAACTCTCCAACGACTTGCGCCAACAACCGAAGATGGAGGAATAACGCGGGAGAGAGTTGATTCTCGGTGTGGAACGTCACACTCAACTCGTGATAACGAAACTGCGCCGGGTGGGCAGTCTCTTTCCCGAATTCTCCGCTGCCATCGGGCGCGGTCCATTTGCACCCTAAAATCCACGGCATGGTGGCCACTTCTTCCATCGCGGTTTGCAAAAATCTGGCCGATGTCATATCGGCTTCGGAGAGTGCCGCGATGCGCCTCATCCATAATTCAAATGGCATGCCGACGCTCATCAGATAGCGCGAGAAATAAGTACGCAAACCACCGTAGCCCGCACGCGGCCCCCACAGCGCCGCAAGTATCAGCAATGCACCCGAAAACGAGAGCACCGTTAACAACACCGCACGAAAATACGAGTTATCCGTGACCCGCATCGCCGCAAGGCTGCCAAGCACCAGCACCACGACCAGTTGAAAAATAAACAGGCTGTAAAAAAAATCAAATACTTGTGAGGCCGTTTCATCCTCGGCGCGGTAAGGCAAAACCACTAACGTCAAAAGCGCCATCGGCAGCGTGATTTTTACCAGCGTTGCCAAGCCTGTCGGCAATGTTTTGATCCCAAGCAACAATACCGGCACCGCCCAGAGCAATAGAACGGTGAACAGGTAAAACACCGCAACAACATAAAATCGGCCCCGGCTTGCAGCTTGTAATGTGAAAACCTTGCCGCCCATGATGCCGATCAGGATGGCGACCCACGTCATCAACATCCAGCCGGACAGGCTGTAGATCACCGCACCCGTGATGCCGAAAAACAAGAGCGTCGCATACAGGTTTAGTTCGCGCTGGGTGCTGATGAACGGTTGCCACAACAAAAATAAACCGAAGTGTACCGTTAGCCAGGTACGCTGAAAGTCACTGCCCGGTTCGGAAATGAGGCCGGCATGCAGCGATAGCAGCATCGCGAGAATCACCCATCGCCGCCCGCGCGTTAGCGATGTAGCCAGCTTTACAGTGTCAGGTGTGGAAACAGCGGTCATCTGTTCTCGTGAAGTTGTCGTGTTAGCGGGAAGCGTAGCTGGAATTGATGCCTCGCGCCAATGTCTGGCAGGCCGAGAACCACCCAACTGTCGAAATTCTGGACAGGTGTCTGCTTCCTGAGCAGCTTACACGTCGCAAAAGCAACAGTAACGTCTCTCTGTTTGATAAATTTCTTATAAATCAAATTGTTACTTGGTTGGCACGCCGATTGCTCATACTTGTTCAGGCAAATGCCGAGCTATCACCAGGAGTTAACAATGAAAACCAAATTTCAACAACTGAACATGAATGATTTCACCATCTTGTTTCTTGCATTTGGGTTACTGGTCGGTCTGGCAATCAAGTAATACGTTCCACCTATCGTTCCAAGCGCACTCTTAATCGTGATCAAAATCGGAGAATAAAATGAAAAGTATGAAAAGCCAGCAATCCGGCTTTACCTTAGTCGAGATCGCCATTGTATTGGTGATTATCGGCCTGCTGCTCGGTGGTATTTTGAAAGGCCAGGAATTGATCAATAGTGCGAAGGTGAAAAATCTCGCAACCGATTTCAAGAATGCGCCACTAGCAATCTATGGTTACCAAGACCGATTTCGTGCCATCCCCGGTGACGACGCGCGTGCCGACACCAATCTGCCCGGTGGATTGGTGTCCGACAAAGGCGATGCAAATGGCCGCATCGACGGTGAATGGAATTCCCAAATCGTCACTGATGAATCGGCAAAATACTGGCGTGCCGTTCGCTTGGCCAACTTTGCCGCCGGCCCAACTGACATGACCGACCCGGTGTACTACCCGATCAACGTCGAAGGCGGTCGCATTGGCCTCACGGGTGCGATCGTCGCGCAAGTCCCGATTACCGGCATGACGGGTACCTATGTTTTTTGTTCCAGCGGTATTCTCGGTAAGTTCGCACGTCAAATTGATGCCACCATTGATGACAACAATACAACCACCGGATCGGTTCGCGTTCGTGCATTGGTGACAGGCGGAGCAGTCGCCGCGCCGGCTGCAGCTATTGCGTCGACAGTTGCCGATTTCGACACAACCGGCTATACGGTTTGCATGACGTTCTAATCGCGGTTCAGGTTGTAATGCAAAAAGCCCGCTTCGGCGGGCTTTTTCATTGGCGCTGTTTTTTCGCCCGCGACATCTCCAAGCCTTGGCGAGCGTAGGATGGGACGCGAAGCAACTAAATTGACACCGCATGTTCATTCCACGAAAGTAAGGAACGGAAATTCTGTAAGGAGTTGCAATGAGCACTGCCACCATCACTTCAAAAGGACAGATAACCCTGCCGAAACCAGTGCGGGACAAACTCGGG
>JBKJMK010000126.1:0-10730 GCA_046596005.1 Usitatibacteraceae bacterium
GCGTGCCCGATTTGTACTGGGCCCAGTAAAAATCATTTTTCTGCTTGTATTCCGCACCATCGACAACCCCTTCCTCGACGAGGAACTCCCCCCATGCGTGATCGCTGTCACCAGTTAGCAGGGTGTAATCGAGGTCGAACAGGGCCAGGTTCATGTCAAGCCTGCAAGGTTCGGCTGAGCCATCTCGCGCAATAACGGCAACGTGATTTCCCGTCCGGTTTCGAGTGAATACTTGTCGAGCGCATCGAGGAGCCCGATAAGCGCCGCCATGTCCCGCCGGGAATGGCGTAGCAAGTACGCAATCACTTCTTCACGCAATGCAAATCCGCGGGAGTACGCGTGTGCACGCAACGCTTCTGATTTCTCTTCGTCGGAAAGGGGGATCAACTGGAATACCAGCCCTTGCCCCAACCGCGAAGCCAGATCGCGACGGATGGCGAGGTCACGCGGGGCGGTATCGCCGGTGGCGATGAGCAGATGGCTGGTGAGGCTCGCGTTGATGAGATTGATGAGATTGAATACACCGATCTGGCGTTCGTCGTTGATTGAATGTACATCGTCGACCACGAAGTGAGTAGCGGCACCGGGCAAAATGCCCGCGTGTTCAGCGAAAAATTCGGTCGCATTACGCGCCGCCGGAAACGATTGCGCGAGATGCGATTTACCTCTGCTCACACCACCCCATAGATAGAGAATCCTGGCGGGAGGTGCTCCGGAAGCCGCGTCCAGCAATGCTTTCAGGGCTTCGCCGTTACGACCGGGGACAAAATTATCAAGCGTGGGCTTTGGTGCGGGGATGAGGTTGAGAATGAGTTGCTTCACAAGCTCAATTATACCTTTGCCTATTCCTGCCGATGCGCACCAAGAAAAACGGCCGGTGTTGCCACCGGCCGTTTTGGTGATGCTGCAACCGCGAAGAGATCAGAACTCGTAACGGAATGTCGCCTGCAACGCCCATTGTGATTCGCCTCTCAACTGGCGTGTGGTGAAGTCGTCGACGTTTCCGACGCTGTAGATATAGCGGCCGGCGGGATCAAGGCCGACAACATTCACGAAGCTGCGTGGCTGGCCGCCGTTGGACTGAAAGCGGATTTCATCGATGCGGCCCCAGCGCTTGTTAAGCAGGTTGCCGACGTTGAACACGTCGAAGATGAACGTCGCCTTATGATCCTTGAAAAAGCTCGGAAGCTGCTGGCTGATGCGCATGTCGATGCTATTGGTCCATGGCGAGAAGTTCTCGTTACGCTTGACTACGCCGCCGACGTTACGCGACAAACCGCCATTGGCGCTGACGATTTTCCAGAACGCCTCTTCGTTTGTTTTGCTGGTGGCGGTATCGCCCAGGAAAACCACCTCACTGGAGCCGAATGACTTGGGGATAAACATCAAATCATTGCCAGCAAGACCATCGCCGTTCGCGTCGTTGTTATAGGTCCAGCTATAGGGCTTGCCGGAGCGGCCTTCGACGAAAAACCCGACTTCGGTTTTGAGGCCCTTAAAGAAATAATGCCGCCAATTCACCGTGCCGTTGAACCGGTCTTTGACGAGATAGACCGAGTTCGCTGCGCCGTTTTCATTGGGGTTGAAGGTCGCACGGGATGCCCAGTTCGAATTCGAAACCGAGGAGGTCAGGCCGCTGACTTCGGTTGCATCGGTGTATGTATAGGAAAGCGACCAGGACCAATCGTTCTTCATCGGGCGGCTAAGCGACACCGTCGCAAGATTGCCACGGCCATCCCGGGTTTTCGAGGCCTCCAGCACGTTGGCGAAGTTGGGATTGCTGAGCGCGCGGTTGCGATTATTGACGCTACAAACGGCACCGGTGACAAGGCGGGTCCCGCCGGAAGTCCAGCAAACCGGATTGTAAGCGGTTGCCGTGTAAAACAAATCGCGACCATCGGTGCCGGTGCGGGTTGGCGCGCCCAGGTTCAGATGCTGGTAATAGATGCCTGTTTCCGTTTGGGTGTACAGATACTCGATACCGGCGACAACCCCGAACCACGGCAGTTCATGTTCGAACGCCAGGTTGGCTTTCCAGATGGCCGGTTGGCCGAGTCCGTTTTGGATGAAATCGACGTTCGAAGCGGGCGGAGAACCCAAATTGGTAATTTGATTGGCGGGATCCGCACGAAAAATACCGCCTGTTGCAGGACATGCTGCGTTAGCGCCCCCGCAACCCACGACGCCAGTAACGACCCCGGTGTTTTGGAACGGATTAATGAGCCATACGTTTGCGGCCGCGCCCTGAAACAGGCCAAAGCCGCCGCGCAGTTGCATCGGGCGGGTGCTGTCAAACGTGTAATTGAAACCCGCGCGCGGCTGAATCAGGTACTGTCCATCGATCGTGCTTTCGGTGTTGTCCCTGCCGAATCCGCCAGACTGACGTACACCGGTCGTCGGATTGCCGGGCACCAGTGGAGCGACCACAGCTGCGTTCGCCTTCGGCTTATCACTGGTCGCTGGTGTGTCCAGACGCAGGCCATACATGACGGTCAAGTTCGGATTGACCGACCACGTATCCTGAATGGCGGCACCGTAATTTTTCAGGTTCATCACGCCTCTAGCGTCAGCCAGAGTACGCCCCGGTAATGGGGCCTGAACAGCGTACGTTGTCGGGCGTCCACGGCTAAAGTTTTCCAGCACTGCCGCCTCGACCTGCGCGGCTGTCGCAGTTGCGCAGGTGATCGCACCGAACGAGTAAGTGTAGGTTGCGCTGCTGTTCTGGCAGTTGAAGACGTAGTTGCCGTTTGCGTCCTGCAGGAACAGGTTAGAGATCTTGTTCGCACTGTAGTCGCCGGCAAATTTCAATTCATGGTCACCCAGCGTCCAGTTCGCGCCCAAGTAGGCGTCCTGGGTCTTGGTATTGAGTATGTTCGCTTGACGACTGCGCTCAGTGCCGAAAAGAATGTTGCGTGTGCCACCTGGAACGCCGCTGGGAGTTCCGACCGGTAACGCGCCGGTAAAGCCAAGCGTGACCACTGGCAAGGTGGAATTGTTCTGGTGCAACTGCTGATAATCACGGAAGGATAACTTGGCCTCGGTCGAGAAGGTTGGGGTCCAGTCTGCAAACCATTGACCCACCGTCGTTTCGAGGGTCTTGAGCTGGGTATACCAATGTGAACTCAGCGACAGTGCAGTGGTCGGGGTAGGGAAAAAATTGGGGAAGAACGGCTCTTGCTGCTCGGTTTTCGTATAGCGGATATTGGCGCGGTGGTTTGCGTTGATGTTCCAGTCGAGCTTGAGCAGAGAGTCCTTGACAGCCAACTCCGTGCCGCTCGGGATGGCGGATGATCCGATATCGATGTTGTAGACGCTTTTCGCGAGCGATTGCGCACTGGCGATTGCCGAGGGTGTGATGCCAATGTTGGTCAGCGTGCTGCCGAGCGGGCCCACGTCCGGCGAGGTGCGCGTACTCTTGAGCTCTTCATAGGCACCAAAGAAAAACAGCTTGTCCTTGATAATCGGACCACCGAGGGTAAAGCCTTTGGTGCTCTCTTCAAATTTCGGCGCATCGGTATAGGTATCTGTAGTCCGGTTGTAACGCTGTCCAACCCACTTGTCGTCGCGATACACGTAAGACACACTGCCCTTATATTCATTGGTGCCTGATTTGGTGACGGCATTGACATTGGCACCGGTATAACCCCTTTGGGTCACGTCGTAATTCGACACGTTGACCTGCACGGCCTGGATGGCATCGATGGAAATCGGTTGCTTGAGGGTCGGCAGGTTGTTGGATTCGAGGCCGAACGAGTCGCTGATACTCACGCTATCGACAGTGACCGAGTTGTAACGCGTGTTTTGGCCGGCAACAGAAACTTCGCCGCGCTCCTTGTCTGTTTGTGCGACACGCGGGTCGAGGCGCGCGTAGTCTTGCAAATTACGCTGAATGGAGGCGAATGCGTCGAGCTCGGCGCGACCAATACTGGTGCCAGCGCCCATCGCTGTATTGCTGAATTTATCCGAGCCAACATTTTGTCCCGTCACAACGATGGTTTCAACCGACTGCGTGGAACCACCCAGTTTGGCGTCGACACTTGCCGTTTCGGCCAGTTGCAAATAGACGCCTTCGCGCTTTTCGGTCACGCCACCTTTAGTGATGGTGATGGTGTAAGGCCCGCCGACACGCAAGCCGCGCGATGCGTAGCGACCATCCGCGTCGGTAAGCGTCGTGTTGACCGACCCGGATTCCGTATGCAGGATCGTCACTTGCGCGCCACTGGCAGGCTTCCCGTCGGTGCCGGTAACGCGACCGCCCACGGCAGACGTCGTGTTCTGCGCCAATACGGGAACGGTGCCCAGTGCAATGGCGATACTAAGAGCGATCCTGGAGAGTCCGGTCCAATGCGTCTTTGTCATGTTGTAGCCCTGTGAAGAGATTTTGAGTGAATTTCGCGCGACCAACACTAATATGTAGTCGTCAAACCGGCGTAATACAAACTAATTTGCCGTGATCAAGACAAGCCGACTTTGTACCGCCCGATTATGACGGATTCGTGACGGGAAGGGAATTGCACGCTGACCATTCGGTCAAGCTAAAGTGTATTTTTTTATTTAATACAACCTCTTAATGCCACTATTTTTGATAGTGCATTAACTTTTCGCACCAAAAAAGCGAGCTTTAGCGGGCTCAAAATGTTGTATGTACGCAACATACCCGGACTAACTTCATTCCACCGTTAATTCAGTCGCACCAGCCTTCCAATCGGAGGCGGCGTGACTGGTGAACCTGCCGATATCAACGCGACCAAGGCTTCAAGGTCCAGCATCCCAACCTGGCGATCGGAGCCTTCACGGAATATGACCATGCCTTCACTTCCACTTGCAAGGTAACTATTTGCTGTCACGCGATACTGCAACGCAGGGCCAACCGGCACACCATTAAGTTTCATCGAGCCAGGAACTATTTTTTCCCCGCGCGGTTTCGCGTTGTCCCATGTGTAGGTAAATCCTTTGGAAACGCCCATCAGACGCGGACGGTCGTAGAACATGAACTGTTGCTCGAGCATGTTCTTCAATTGCTTGCCCGTAAAAGTCATGATGATCAGATCGTTCTGAAACGGTTGCGATTTGAACAGTTCGCCGTATTTCACGTCACCATTCGCATCTGGAATAATCGGTGCCCGCAAGCTGCCGGGATTAGTGAACGCGATCACTGCGCCACCTTTGTCGGGTGCGGTAGTGCCAAACAAATGCGCGTCAGCGATCAAATTACCCAGCGTGGATTCGCCGGCAGGCCCGACAACACCGTTCACTTCGCGGGTGAGCTTGCCGACGACACGATTCTCAAGCGGTGCAGAATGCATGGCGTAGCGATCCACCAGCGCAGTCAACGCAGCATCTTTGGGGCCGCTCGGATCAACCACGAGATTGCGTGCTTTCTTGGTAATGATGCTTCGTGTTGATCGATCAAGCACCAGATCGATTTCTGTTACCAGCGTGCCGAAACTACCCGCACCGGTGACCAGCTTATTGCCGAGTTCGCAAATGTGATAGCGGTGCGTGTGCGCAGTAACGACCACCTGAATCGCGGGATCGAGTTGCTCGGCGATTTCCCGCCCGCGACCCTGAAAGTCGATGCATTGATTGATGGTGCCGGTTTGGACCCCACCCTCATGCATCAGCACCACAATTGCCTCGATGCCCTGCGCCTTGAGAACCGGCACCAAGGCATTGATCGTTTCAACTTCCTCCTTGAACGCCGCGCCTGTGGTGCCGCCCGGACGAACGATGGAAGGCGTGGTACGCGTCGTGACCCCAATGAAACCAATTTTTACACCATCGAATTCCTTCACCGCGTACGCTGGAAACAACGGTTGACCGGTTGCGGTTTCGATCACGTTCGCCGCCAGAAATTCGAACTTGGCACCCTCGTACGCGGGACGACCGCCGCAGTCAGGCTTGCCTTCCCTGTTCGCTGCGCAGCCACCGGTACGCAAACGTTTCAGATGTGCAATGCCATAGTCAAATTCGTGATTGCCCACTGCATGGAAATCGACGCCAACAAGATTCATCGCCTCAATCGTCGGTTCGTCCTTGAACAACGCTGACAACAACGGTGTCGCGCCGATCATATCGCCGGCGGAAACCACAGCGAAATTCTTGTTTTTCGCTTTCAGGCTTTGTACCAACGCGCTGAACTGTTCGATGCCGCCGGCCGGTTCAAAACGCATGCCGGTCGATTGCGTTGCATCGGGCACGGCCACGCGAAGACTCGGGGTTCTGAGATTGCCGTGAAAATCATTGAACGCGATAATTTTTACATCGACCGTCGCGCTCAGGCCTTGCGCGCCGGGCACCGGGGCTATTTTTGGTGCCTGCACGCAAGACGCGCTGAGGAGTGCAGCGACAAGAATGAACAAAATGCGCTTCATGGCGAACTCTCAATAATCGAAGCCCGCATTTTACGTCAACATTCGCCGATGTCTGGACGCATCGTCACGCAACCACCGACCCGCCGCGACCGCCGGGACCAACCGTAGGTGCGATTGGCGGGCAGTATTTTTTAGGTGGCCAATACCGCGTATCATTTTGCCTGCTATTGATCTGGCAATTGAGTGTGATACTTTCTCATAGCACTTCTATTTGAACAGCGGAGTAAAAACGAATGGCACTCGCCTTGCAAAGTCTGTTGGGGTTCGTCGTGTTGTACGCAATCGCGTGGGCAATCTCCGAAAAGCGCAGCGTCATCAACTGGCGCACCGTATTTGGCGCAATCATCCTGCAGGTCATCGTGTTTCTCCTGCTGTTCAAGTTTCCGTGGTTCAAGGATATGTCAATGTTGCTCAATGACGCCTTGAACGGCGTCGCGGCTGCGACGCGCGAAGGCACCAAATTCGTGTTCGGCTATCTGGGCGGCGCGGAACCCCCTTTCAAAGTCGAACCCGGTAGTAGTCCATTCATCCTGATGACCCAGGCTTTGCCGTTGATCATCGTGGTCTCGGCGCTGTCTTCGCTATTGTTTTACCTGCGCATCCTGCCGATGATCGTTAACGCATTCTCCTGGGTACTCAAAAAATCCATCGGTGTCGGTGGCGCGGTGGGCGTTTCCACTGCTGCCAACATTTTCCTGGGCACCGTGGAAGCACCGATGTTTATCAAGCCGTATCTGGCAAAACTCTCGCGCGGCGAGTTGTTTATCACGATGGCAGGCGGCATGGCCGGCATCGCGGGTACGGTGATGGTGTTGTACGGGATCATCCTCGCACCCGTAGTACCGGATGCGATCGGTCATGTGTTGATTGTTTCCTTCATCAGTGCGCCAGCGGCGGTGGCGTTTTCAGCATTGATGGTGCCGCATGAAGGGCCGGTGACAGACGGCGACATCACCATAGACCGGCCATCGAGCAGCATGATGGATGCGGTGACACAGGGCACTGTTGAAGGCGTTGCCAGTTACATCAATGTTGCCGCGATGTTGATTGTGCTCACCGCATTGATTGCGTTGGCCAATGCACTTCTCGGCCTGCCTTTTGCAAAGGGAGCCGGTCCGACATTGCAAGGCATCTTCGGCTGGTTCATGGCACCGGTGGTTTGGTTGATCGGCATCCCATGGTCAGAGGCACAAACGGCGGGCGCGCTGATGGGCACCAAGACCGTGCTCAATGAGTTCATCGCCTTCCTGGACCTCGCCAAACTGGGCCCCGAAGCGCTGACGGAGCGAAGCCGCGTCATCATGATTTACGCGCTCTGCGGCTTTGCCAACTTCGCCTCGATCGGCATCATCATCGGCGGCCTTGGCTCGATTTGTCCCGAGCGGCGCAGCGACATCATCGATATGGGTTACAAAAGCTTGATTGCTGGAACGCTGGCCACATTGTCCTGCGGCGCGCTGGTTGGCATTGCTTACTAACCCTGTTGATCCGGCAATTAAATGTGTTGAAAACTCTAAACTTCGTCGTTCCCGCGACGGCGGGAATCCAGTGTCGTACATCGCAAAGTCGCTGGGTCCCCGCCTTCGCGGGGACGACGACTTCACCATATTTAGTGCCGGATCAATAGAATCCTCAGTTGACCGCTGCTGGTGATAAATGAGCACTTGATTAAACATAACGCCCCAAGTTTCCGAATCACCATGCGATGAACGCGCCACTTTCACTTGCTCGCCTTCCCACGGCAACCTGAGAAGGCGGTCCGGCTAACAGGGATTGCGCGCGTTCTTGTTTAAGTTCCACTCAGACTGAAGTATTTGCTCAGAAAGCACCCATGGCACTCCTCACCGATCCCTCCCTGGCCGGCAAGGCCATTCCCATTGTCGTCGTCCATAGCGCCAGCTTTGATGCGTTCCTTGCGCACACAGATGCGCGTACGCGCGCGTGGATTGTTGCCACTGAATTCTGCGGCAAGCCACACACCCATACACTGTTGCCAGCGCTTGAAGGTGGCATTGCAGAAGTGCTGGTGGGTGTAAAAGACGCCGGTGATGTGTACGCCTTGTCTCACCTGCCGCTCAAGCTACCCGCCGGCGACTATGCAATTGCGAGCCATCACGACACACTCGATCCGTTCGCCGCTGCGCTGAGTTGGGGGCTCGGCAGCTACCAATTCAGTCGTTACAAGAAAGCGGCGCGCGCGCCGGCGAATCTGGTTTTGCCCGCCAGTGACGCTGTCACCCGGGCCAAAAAAATACTTGCCTCCACGTCACTGATCCGCGACCTCGTCAACACACCCACCGAAGACATGGGCCCGCAGCATATAGCCGATATCGCGCAAGGATTGGCCAAGGAATTCGGCGCAACTTTCCGCGAGTGGGTCGGCGAAGATTTGCTCAAACACAATTTTCCGGCGATACACACCGTTGGCCGCGCGAGTCATCGTCCACCTCGTTTGATCGAGCTGACATGGGGCAACACCGAACACCCGCGTGTGGCCATCGTCGGCAAGGGCGTGTGCTTCGACACCGGCGGGGTGAATATCAAAGGTGCTGACGGCATGCGCTGGATGAAAAAAGACATGGGCGGTGGCGCACACGCGTTGGGCCTGGCGCGGTTGATCATGGCTTCAGGGCTGCCGGTCTATCTGCACATGCTGGTGCCCGCCGTAGAAAACGCCATCAGTGGTAACGCCTACCGCCCAGGTGACGTCATTGCAACGCGCAAAGGTCTTAGTGTTGAGATCGGCAATACCGATGCCGAAGGTCGCGTTGTGCTTTCGGACGCGCTGGCCTTCGCGGCAGAAAGCAGCCCCGAAATCATTATCGATTTCGCCACGCTCACCGGCGCTGCGCGCGTCGCACTCGGCCCCGAATTGCCCGCCACGTTTTGCAATGACGAATCATGGATGTCGGCACTAAACGTTGCAAGTGAAAAAACCCGCGATCCGCTATGGCGCATGCCGCTTTGGCAACCTTACAACGCGATGATTGAACCGGCGATCGCCGACCTTGTAAATACCGGCGGTCCGCAGGCGGGCGCTGTTACAGCCGCATTATTCCTCGAGCATTTCATCCCAAAAGGACAAGCATGGATTCACATCGACCTGTTCGCGTGGAACCCAAAATCCCGACCCGGGCGACCCGAGGGTGGCGAAGCGCAAACACTACGTGCAACGCTGGAATTGTTGAGCAATCGCTTCAAATCGTGACAAAGATTTGACCGGAAATGCTCCCCGCATTATAATTTAGGGCTTGATTGGGCGGTTAGCGCGGGCCGGAAAGTGTAGTGGGCTCGTCGCAATAGCGGTGACAGTAGATTTCGTAGCAATGTTGGGTCGTTAGCTCAGTTGGGTGAGGCGGGGGTTTCGCAAAGCATGCTTTGCGCCCGACGAACCGGAAAGCCATGCAGGGCTTTCCGTGGAAGAGCAGCGGACTCGACGCAATAGCGGTGACAGTTGATTTTGTAGCAATGTTGGGTCGTTAGCTCAGTTGGTAGAGCAGCGGACTTTTAATCCGTTGGTCGCAGGTTCGAATCCCGCACGGCCTACCAGTTTCATCAAGAAGGGCTCAGGAGAAATCCTAGGCCCTTTTTCTTTTTGCTCTTCTCGGTGGGAGTTGAGGATCTTGCGGATTTGAAGGCGGATATTTAGGAGGCGCTAGGGTAATTTTGTAAGGCTCCAGGATAGGACCGGTGTGGCGTTTGGAGGTGTTGTAGCCTGAGAGATGCGCCAAATGGTGGTCTGCTGAGCCTTATACTCAGAAACATTCCGTCGTCGCGAAATTTGAAATTTCGTCGGCAGAGGCACTACCGGTAAAACCAGAAAGTGATATTCTTGATCGACGCGAGCGAACACCGCCAGTCGCAAACATTCAAAGGCATCGACATGACTCTTGATGAACGCATTACCTTCAACACCGAGCAATGCGGCGGACGTCCGTGCATCCGGGGTATGCGAATTCGTGTAGCAGATGTTCTAGAGATGCTGGCGCAAGGCGTGACTGAAGAAACCATCCTTGCAGACTTTCCGGACCTGGAGCAAAACGACATTCGCGCGTGCCTGCACTTTGCCGCACAGCGCAGTGGGATCGCGCGGCTCGCCGCATGACAATCTGGCTGGATGCGCAGTTACCGCCGCAGCTTGCCGAGTGGATCAAAATGGAAATTGCAGTTGAGGCGGTGGCGATCCGGGATTTAGGTCTCCGCGATGCCAGCGATAAAATGATTTTCACTGCCGCGCGCGACGCGAATGCTATTCTGATGAGCAAAGACAGTGACTTCATAGAAATGGTTATACGCCTCGGCTCGCCACCAAAATTGCTTTCCCTTAACTGCGGAAATATGAGTAATGCAGCGTTA
>JBKJMK010000171.1:0-11148 GCA_046596005.1 Usitatibacteraceae bacterium
CGGCGACGTTGCAGCCGGAGCAGGTAGGTGCCGCACTACGCTCACGTGTTGACCCTGTGTTTGTGCCGCGTCCCTTGTTGCGGGTGGCAAAATTGCCACGCAACGCGAACGGAAAGCTGCCTCACGCCGCGCTGGCAGAACTTTTTTCACAGTTGAGGCTGGGCGGGTGCGTCGCGGCAACTGCATCCGCAGCCGGTCCGGTTGAGACGCCGCGCGTCGTGCCGATGAGCCATCCCGCGCTACCGGGGCATTTCCCGGGCAATGCCATTGTGCCTGGCGTCGTAATCTTGTCGCATGTGGCAGAGGCCATGCGCAAACAATTACCGGATATCGTGCCGGGAAAATTGCTGTCCATGCGCTTTCATGCGCCCCTGCGGCCGGGGCGACCGTTTACGGTGCTGACGGAGTTGCGCGGGGAAAAAGAAACGCAGTGCGTGCATATCGAGGTCCGCGAAGATGATACGACCAGCGCACGCGGTACCCTGATTGCCGCCGGGCACTGGGCCTGTCATCGCGGTGTGCGCACAGTGGAGCGTACATGAACAGTCAATGGCGCGACCGGCGCGAACGCGGCAGCAGCGGCGCGATTCGCCTCATCGTCTGGCTTGCGATCCATGTCGGGCGTGGTCTGTGCCGGGTTCTGCTGGTGCCGATCTGCGCTTATTTTTTTGTCACGGCACCCCAATCGCGGCGTGCCTCGCAGGAGTTTCTTGGCCGCGCGCTGGGCCGTGTGGCCACCTGGCGTGACACGTTCACCCACCTGTTCGTGTTTTCCACAACATTACTGGATCGCGTCTACCTCTTGCACGGTCGCCAGCGCGAATTCGACGTTGAAGTCCGCAATGAAGCGGTATTCTGGAATGCATTGTCTGCCGGACGTGGATGTCTTCTGATCGGTTCGCATCTGGGTAGTTTCGAAATGCTGGCGATCGTCGGTAGCGTGGAAAAAAAACTGTCGATCAATATGGTGATGCACTTGAAAGAAGGCGCGCGTCTGGGCGGCCTGATCATGGGCGGGCAAACCTCACTGCCCTACAACATCATTCCACTGGGAGAGCCCGGTTCGATGTTGCGGGTCAAGGAATGTCTGGACCGCGGCGAAGTCGTGGGGATCCTCGCAGATCGCGTATACGCGGACGAAGCGACGCAAAGCCTGCCATTCCTGGGCAGTCCTGCGCGCTTTTCGCTGAGTCCCTGGCGTCTCGCCCGTATAACCGGCGCACCCGTCGTTACCGTGTTTGGCCTGTTCCATGGCGGCCGCCGTTACGAGATCGTATTCGAATCGATGACCATCCGCGTTGAGAATGTGCCCGCCGATACAGCAACGATGTCAATCGTTTCGCCGGCACCGATCTCCGTTTCGTCGCAAGGCGGTCTCGCGGCTTATGTTGAAACCCTGGAGCGCCACGCGCGCCACCATCCCTACAACTGGTTCAATTTTTACGATTACTGGAGCGCCTGAATGAACCACACATGCCGCGTACGGCGCCTGTTGCGTTTGATCGCGGCGGCGCTTTTGATGGGGTTCCTCGGGGCCGCCCAGGCTCAAGGTCTCGATTTACCCCGTCTGATGCAATTGCTCGCGGCCGCGCCCGCTGCTGAAGTGGCTTTTACGGAGAAGAAATTCTCAAGCCTTCTGTCGGCGCCGGTGTTGAGTTCCGGAAAACTGGTCTACCGCCGTCCGGATATTGTCGAAAAACACTTCGACGCGCCGCGCAAGGAGAGCTATCGATTCATCGGCGAAGAACTGGTGATGATGCGCGGTGGCATTGAAAAGCGGATTCCGCTGTCCAGCCAGCCGCTGCTGTCGGCATTTGCCGCCAGCCTGCGCGGCGTTCTTGGCGGAGACCTTGGTTTGCTTGGCAGTCACTATCAGTTGTCGCTTCAGGGGGACGAACTCTCATGGCGGCTTGACATGATACCCATCGATGACGAAACCGGGCGTTATGTGAAGCGCATTACCGTCTCGGGCCGCGCCGGCCGCATCGCGCAGATCGAGGTACGCGAATCCAGCGGCGACCATTCAGTGCTGCAGATTCGTTAGCCCGGCAATGAGTGATCGCGGAACCCTTTCGAGTATCGTGTCGCGCGAGTGGTCCCGCTATGTGCTAACGCTACTGTGTTTCGGGGTGTTGGCATTTTTTTTAGCCAAAACCCTGCGCGTGGAAAGCGATTTTGCGGCGTTCCTTCCGCCATCGACGACGCCCGAAGAGCGCTTGTTAATTGCGCAGTTGCGCGATGGCCTGGTGTCGCGCCTGATGCTTGTGGCCCTGCAGGGGGCGGACGAGAAAACGTTGGCGCGGACCAGCCGCAAGCTGGCTGAACGTCTCAGCCGCGTACCCGAGTTCGAGTATGCCGCCAATGGCAACCTCGACCAGTTCGTCGCGCAGGGCGAAGTGCTGATGCGCCATCGCTACGCGTTGAGCCCCGGCATGCATGCGGATAAATTTTCCGCTACTGGATTGCGCACGGCGCTGGAGGAACAATTGACGCAGATAGCGTCTCCATTTGGCGCGTTATCGAGATCCATCATGGCGCGCGACCCGACGGGTGAATTCCTCAGTATCGTGCGCCAGTTCGATCCTGGTGCGATGCCGGCATTGCGTCACGGCGTATGGTTCAGTGCCGATGGCAAGCGTGCCTTCCTGATTGCGCAGACGCGCGCACCGGGCTTCGACAGCGAGCGCCAGGAACAGGCGATGGCCGTCGTCAAGCAGGCCCTGCATGATGAAAATCCACAGGTCGGTGCAGTCCTGACCGGACCCGGTGTATTTGCGGCCGAATCGCGCCGCCTGATTCGCAGCGACGCCGAACGGCTGAGTGCGCTCTCGGCGCTCGCCATATTGGCGATGCTGGTGTTCGTTTACCGCTCTGTACTGATGGTGGTGCTGGTGACAATCCCGGTTGCGTTTGGCTTGCTCATTGGTGTGCTGGTCGTCAACGCCATATTTGGTTCGGTACACGCGATTACGCTGGGGTTTGCCGCCACGCTGATTGGAGAAGCGGTCGACTATCCCAGTTATATGCTACTCAATACCGCGCCCGCTGAAGCCGCTCGTGACGCGGCGCGGCGCCTGCGGCTGACGCTTACGCTGGCGGTGCTGACGACGGTAGTCAGTGCGCTGGCACTCACGCTGTCGAGCTTTAAGGGCCTGGCGCAGCTCGGTGTGCTCACCATGGTGGGCGTGTTGGTTGCGGGCCTTGTTACCCAATACTTGGTGCCATGGTTAATTGGCAAGCGTGCAATTTCCATTGCGCGACTCAATGTCCCCACCGTCGATTTCCTGTCCCGGTCACGCTGGCTGAGCATCGCCGCCGCGCTCGTGGTGCTCGGTGCCGGCGTCTGGTTGGTGCACCTGCACCCGGCGTGGTGGCAGCGCGACCTTGCCGGGATCAGTCCGGTGCCGCCTGCCATGCGCCTGCTGGACGCGCAGTTGCGCAGCGAAATGGGTGCGCCGGAAGTCAGCATGTTTGTGGCGAGTCGTGGAAAAACCCAGGCAGCGGCCTTGCAGGCAGCCGAAAGCGTGCTGCCGGTGCTGCAGCGGTGGAAGCAGGAAAAATGGATTCGCAGCTTCGATTCGCCGGCCCGGTATCTTCCCACGCCGGCTACACAGCGCGAACGGCTGAGCCTGCTACCTGAGCCGGGTGAGCTGGAGCGCAACCTTGCCAAAGCGCTAAAGGGCCTTGCGTTCCGACCCGATGCTTTCCAGCCTTTTGTCGAGGAAGCCGGTGCCGCACGCGATGCCACGCTGCTGACCACAGCGCCGGTGACGACGGCCTCCTATGCAGGTACGCCGCTCGGGACCCGCTTGAATGCGCTGGTCGTTGCGCTGGACGGACAATGGCTGGTGCTGACACCGCTGGGCGGTGTGAGCGATGCTGGAAAACTGGCAAAAGACTTGGCCGCGATGCCCGAAAGTAGCAGCCAGCTTGTGGATTTGAAACAGATCTCCGCCGACATGGTCGACGGCTTCCGCCGCGAAGCGCTGGCGCAGGCCGGCTGGGGTGCCGCACTGATTCTACTGCTGCTCCTTGGCGGGTTGCGGTCTGCCAAACGTGCCATGCGGGTGGCGTTTCCTGCCGGTGCGGCGCTGGTGCTCACCGTGGCGCTGCTGGTCGCCTTTGGTGTTCGCCTTAGTGTGTTCCATCTGGTTGCGTTGCTGCTGGTGCTCGGCATCGGCCTCAACTACGCGCTGTTCTTTGAGCGCATCGCGGCGGATGTGCACGAACGTGCCCGCACCAGACTGGCGCTGGCAGTTTGCAGTACGTCAACGATCATCACGTTCGGGTTACTTGCGTTATCCTCGACCCCGGTGCTGCATGCAATCGGCAGTACCGTTGCGCTGGGGGCCGTTCTGGCCTTATTGCTGTCGGCGATATGGGCGCAGCACAATGACATTGTTCCCACTGTGCAAGTCGCTTGATTTTATGCCACTGCCGTTAACGAAAACGCCATGAATACACTTGCGATCTCCTCGTATACCAGCAGCAATGCGGCCGGCATTGGCAAGCTTGCGACGGCGCGCGCATTGCGTGAAGGCCGTACGGGGCTTGTTCCCAACGATCTCGACTGGGCCCCTTTGCCATGCTGGATAGGCCGTATCCCCGGGCTCGATGGCGACGATGCGATCAAAGTGCCGAAGGCACTTCGCGCGTTTGATTGTCGCAACAACCGCCTGGCCCTATTGGGGCTGGAGCAGGACGGTTTCATGGCTGCGGCGGCGAACGCCCGCCAGCGCTTCGGGCCCGAACGTGTCGGCGTGTTCATCGGTACCAGCACCTCGGGCATCCTCTCCACCGAGATTGCCTACCAGCACCGCGAGCCGCATAGCGGGAAACTGCCTTCCGACTATCGCTATTCAACCACCCACAATCTTGATGCCACCACCGAGTTCGTGCGCCGGGTGTTGGGATTTGCTGGCCCCTCGATGACCATTTCCACCGCTTGTTCGTCGAGCGCAAAGGTCTTCTGTTTAGCCGAACGATTCATTCGTCTGGGACTGATTGATGCCGCCGTCGTTGGGGGCGTCGACAGCCTGTGTCACACCACTCTCTATGGTTTTAGTTCGTTGCAGCTGGTGTCTACCGATGTGTGCCGCCCGTTCGATGGCGCGAGGCGCGGGCTGTCGATCGGCGAGGCGGCAGGGTTTGCATTGGTCGAAGGAGCGGGGTCTAGCGAGGCAGGCCTGCATTTGCTGGGCTACGGGGAAACCAGTGACGCCTATCACATGTCAACGCCACACCCCGAAGGCGACGGGGCCCACCGTGCCATGCAGGAAGCGCTGTCCCGTGCCGCACTCGCTGCTGCTGACATTGATTACGTTAACCTCCACGGCACCGCCACGCCAGCCAATGACCGCGCCGAAGACCGCGCGGTACACCATGTCTTCGGCAACGCGGTGGCCTGTTCATCGACCAAAGGCTTCACGGGGCACGCTCTGGGAGCAGCTGGCATCACCGAAGCCGCAATCGCAATGCTGTGTATTGAGAACAATTTCATTCCCGGTAGTCCCACCACGGAAAACGTCGATCCCGAAATGCGCTGTGCCATTGTCCTGACCGCACGCAATGAACGGGTCAGACGCGTGATGAGCAACAATTTCGGTTTTGGCGGCAGCAACTGCGCACTCTTGTTCGGCGAGGCCGCGTGATGCGCGTGGCGGTCGATGCGGTCGGCGTGCTGGCACCGGGCTTACCGGACTGGGACACCGCCAGGCCGGTACTGGCGAAGCAGCGCGTTTTTGTTTCAGCAACTATGGATGTGCCCCAACCGGGGTGTCTGGCGCCTGCGGAGCGGCGGCGCAGCAGTCCGACCGTGCGCCTCGCGCTTGCTGTGGCGGAGCAAGCGTTGCGGCAGACATCGCTGGCACCGCAGGACATGGTGATGGTGTTCTCGTCGTCCGAGGCAGCCGGCGTGATTACCCACCAGTTGTGCGAAGTGCTCGCCGGTAGCCGCGAGGTCTCACCTACCCAGTTCCATAATTCTGTGCACAACGCACCCAGCGGTTACTACAGCATTGCCATGAATGCGCGACGCGCGGCCAGCAGTGTCTGTCGGGGCGAGTGGAGTTTCGCGGCCGGATTACTCAATGCAGCGGCTCAAGCCGTCGCTGACCAGTCGCCCGTACTGTACGTTTGCTACGACAGCCCACTCCCTTCGCCGATGTGTGAAGTCATGCCGGTGGTCGAGCCAACGGCAATTGCGCTGGTGCTGAGCCCTGACGCAAGCCCGGCATCACTGGCGACATGGGACCTGGCCATCGTGCCACAGCGCGGGGCCGCAACGTGGCAAGACTGGGTGCCAACGGCATGGCACGCCAATGCGTCCGCACGTGGCTTTGCGGCACTTGAATCGCTGGCAAATCCTGCCTGCACAACCTTTTCACTACCGCTTTCGCCCGAGATCGATCTAGCGGTGACGCGATGCTAGTTTGCAATGAATTGACGCTCACATCGCGGTGTCGAATTGCAGATCGCCGTTTGGCCGGCCTTGACAAGCATTTTCGCCATGAGTGCCGCGCCAGATATAGAGTTCTGCGGACTAAAAAATGCAACTAGACCACGCTGCCATCGCTGCCCGCATTCCGCACACAGGACGCATGTGCCTGCTGGATCGAGTACTGCAATGGGACGCACACACCATCCGTTGCAGCGCGACATCGCATCGTGACATAGACAATCCCTTGCGCGAAGCTGGTGGATTGGCGACGTTAGCCGGTATCGAATATGCAGCGCAGGCTGCCGCCGTGCACGGCGCGCTGTTGTGGGATGAGGCGGTACCGCGCAGTGGCGTATTGGCAGCGCTAAAAAACGTGACGGCCACACAGCAGTGGCTGCACGAGATTGCCGACGATATCGTGATCGAGGCGAACCTCCTGCACAGCGACCCCGCAGGTGGCATCTTTGCCTTCGCTGTGTTTGCCAGCGAGGAGCGCATATTGAGCGGACAATTCACATTGATGTATATCGATCAGACACAGGAGCAGCCCGCATGAAACGCGCCCTCGTGACCGGCGGCAGCGGTACTATTGGCACCGCGATCTGCCGCGCACTTTCGGCCGACGGCTTTCACGTCGTCGTGCACGCGCACCGGCGCCTGGCTGAGGCCGAGTTGCTTGCCGCAGCACTGCGCAATGGCGGCGGCAGTGCCGAGGCCGTCGCGTTCGACGTATGCGATAACGCGGCAACACTTACGGCGCTGACGGCGATTCTGGAAACGGGACCGGTGCAGGTGCTGGTCAACAACGCCGGAATCCACGACGACGTGCTGATGCCAGCGATGGATGAATCACGTTGGCGTCGGGTGATCGACGTGAGCCTGAACGGCTTCTACAACGTTACGCAGCCATTACTGATGCCGATGATACGCACGCGCTGGGGGCGGATCGTCACCATCACTTCGGTCGCGGGCCTGCTTGGCAATCGCGGCCAGGTAAATTATTCGGCTGCCAAGGCGGGTCTGCATGGCGCCACCAAAGCACTTGCGATCGAGGTCGCCTCGCGCGGCATTACCGTCAATGCGGTCGCACCGGGTTTGATCGACTCACCCATGCTGGCGGAATCATTTCCGCCCGAGCGCGTCAAACAGCTCGTGCCGCTGGGCCGCGTCGGACGACCGGAGGAAGTGGCGGCGACGGTGGGCTTTCTCTGTTCCGAAGCGGCGGGATATATTTCGGGGCAGATCATTAGCGTTGATGGCGGGATGTCCTGAAAAAGCAACAACGCCGTTCACCATCATTAATCGCGATCAGTCGCATCGCGGCAGTGATCGTAATTTCCAAGGAACCAAACCGATGCCAAGACTTGAAATCGTCAACACACCCGATGCCCAACGCCACTGCGAGGTATTTGTCATCGGCTGCGGTCCTGCCGGCTCAACCATCAGCGCCATGCTGGCGCAGAAGGGCCGCGACGTGGCCGTGGTGGAAAAGGACAGGCATCCACGTTTTCATATCGGTGAATCGCTGTTGCCGCAGAACATGCCGATCCTGCAAGAGTTGGGCGTGTGGGACGAATTGAATCAGATCGGTATTCGCAAGGACGCCGCCGAGTTCGAGTCGCACGCGCACGGCAAGACGGTCTGCTTCGAGTTTTCGCAGGCATTTGACAAGCGTTGGCCGCATGCATTTCAGGTGCGTCGCTCGGAATTTGATCACATGCTGCTGCGCAATGCGGCAGACAAAGGTGCGCGCATTTACGAAGGTGCGCGGGTGACGACGGTCGAATTCGGCAATCTTGAACGCAACGAAGACACCATCGTCACGCTGAAGCTCGGGGACGGTTCCAGCCAGACCTGGCGTACCCGGTTTCTGGTTGACGCGTCCGGCCGCGACACGTTTCTTTCAGACCGTTTCGGCATCAAGAAGAAGAATAAAAAGCACGCCAGCGCGGCGATCTTCGGCCATTTCCGCAATGCACGCCGCAATGAAGGCAGCGCCGAAGGCAACATCACCATCGTCTGGTTTGAACACGGCTGGTTCTGGTTCATTCCGCTCAAGGATGGCACCACCAGCGTCGGCGCGGTCTGTTGGCCGTCTTATATGAAATCGCGCACCACCGACCCCACCACCTTTTTCATGCAGACCATCGCCTGCGCGCCGGAGATTGCCGGGCGGCTCAAAGATGCCGAACTGACCGCGCCGATCACCGCCACCGGCAACTATTCGTACTACTCGGAACGAATGTCCGGACAGGGTTATCTCATGGTCGGCGATGCATGGGCATTCATCGACCCGGTGTTTTCGAGTGGCGTATATCTGGCGATGAACAGCGCAAAACTTGGGGCCAACGTCGTCGATGAGGTACTGAAAGATCCGACGCGCGCACCTGCACTCTATCGACAGTTCGACCGCACGGTTCGGCGCGGCGTGAGCACTTTTTCCTGGCTGATTTATCGCATGACCTCGCCAGTGATCAGAAAGCTGTTCATGGCACCGCGTAACGTGTTTGGCGTGCAGTCTGCGGTGGTGTCGTTGCTCGCCGGCAACGTGTTTCGCGCGGGGCCGGTTCGGCCGCGCCTCTATTTGTTCCGCGTGATCTACTACCTCAATTTTCTCGCCGACTTACCAAACTCATTTCGCGCCTGGCGAAAGCGCCAGCGCGACATCGAGGTGCCGGGAGAAAGTGCGTGACGCGTGGCCGCTGGGGGTTAATCTTTGCGGCAGTAACCATCGCTTCGCCCGCCCGCGCCGAGATGCTGCCGCTGTGGGAAGCCGGCGTCGGTGCGGCGGCTATCAGCTTTCCGGACTATCGCGGCTCATCGCGTCACCGCAGCTACCTGCTCCCCGTCCCGGTGTTCATCTACCGTGGCGACGTATTCCAGATTGATCGCGAAAAGATACGTGGATTGCTGCTCAAGAGCGAACGCGCGGAGCTCGATATTTCCATCAACGGTTCGGTGCCGATTCGTAGCGATGGCAATCCGGTACGTGCGGGCATGCCGGACCTAGATCCAACGCTCGAAATTGGCCCCTCACTCAATATATCGCTGGCAAAAACGGAGCAGTCAAAACTTGCCTTCAGGCTGCCGTTACGCGCGGTGCTCGCGAGCAATTTTCGTTCGATTCATAGCGCCGGGATACTCGCCAATCCTAACTTCAATCTTGACTTGAAGGCGGTGCAGGGATGGCGGGTGGGTCTGGTGGCGGGGGCATTGTTTGCCGACCGCAAATACCACGACCATTTTTATGGCGTCGCTTCCGAGCATGCAAGGCCGGGCAGACCGGCCTATCTTGCAAAGGGCGGTTACTCGGGTGCGCAGTTTATCGCGGCGCTTTCACGGCGCTTCGAACCGGTGTGGGTCGCCGGGTTCGTCAAGTACGATGTCCTCAATGGTGCCGCATTCGCGTCGAGTCCGCTGGTCGAGAGGCGCAACAATCTGTCTGTGGGTGTTGCGGTAACCTGGGTGTTCGCGCAGTCCCGCACGCGCGTCGAGCGCAATGAGTAGCGAAGCGGAAGGCCGCGCTACCCTCCGCGCGACCAGTCCCCGGGGACACAGTCTGGATCTTCGACCGTGGCGCGGACGGCGGCGTATCATTCCAATAGTATGTGCGCCAACGTACGGACGTCAGTCGGCACTTGCTTTATATTGGTGTCGCATGGACCCATCCGACCCGCACTTAATATCCATTCCGTTGCAGTCACATTCATGAGCGATATAAATGCACCGCAACGCTAAAGCCGTCGTGGTTATACCCGCCTTCAACGAAGCCGCCACTATCCGTGAGCTGGCCGAAGCGGCATTAAAAATCTTGCCGGATGTCGTGGTTGTCGACGATGGCTCGACCGACAATACGCTGGAACGGCTGGAAGGTTTGCCAGTGTCGGTGCTGCGCAATGAACGCAACTGTGGCAAGGCCGCGAGTTTGTGGAAAGGCTTTGAACATGCCCTTGCGAATGGGGCACAGATGGTGGTCACGCTGGATGGCGACGGGCAGCATCGGCCCGAAGACATGCCCCGTCTTCTCAATGTGGCGGCACGGTCACCACACAGTATCGTCATTGGCGCACGCCTTCACGACAAGAAAAACTTTCCAATGCGCCGGTATTACGCCAACCAGTTTGCGCGCTTCTGGATTTCCTGGGCAGCCGGATATCCCATCGCCGATACCCAATCCGGGTTCCGGGTTTATCCAGCCTCGCTGTTCACCAAATTCACCCGCCGCGATGTCGCGTGGAACGGATTCGTGTTTGAGAGCGAGGTTTTAATCGCCGCCGGCGCATCGGGTGTACGTAGCATCGCCGTGGCTATCCCGGGGATATATCCGAAGCAGGCGAGGCCCAGTCACTTCCGCCCGGTCATCGATATCGCCCGCATTGTGGTCATGGTGGCAGGCCGACTTCTCATGCGAGGCATGAACCCAGTAGGACTTTGGCGTAGTCTGAACTTGCCCATGGCCATCGAGGTTGGTACGGACCTGGGCTCAGTGTCGGGTGGTGGTCTCGCCGACACGCGCGCGGAAAAGACAGCAGTCTTGCGCCAGTAAGCGGACACCGCGGTAGCAAACATCCGGGCAGGCCATGGTTCGCTCGCCAGACAAATGCAAACGCGGTTGATTGTGCCGTTTGTCACTCTGCCGTCGGCAAGCGATAGCCCTTGAAATCCTCGCGCATTTTTGTTTTCAGGATCTTCCCGGTCGCCGTATGCGG
>JBKJMK010000248.1:0-4491 GCA_046596005.1 Usitatibacteraceae bacterium
AAGGGGCCGCACTCCTGCGGCCCCCGATGCTACTCACTCACTTCAAGGAAACAACTGCATTTATATTGAGTGAACGGTTTCGATAAAGTTCCAAAAAAATTTGTCCTACACGTTCCAGCAATTGTTGCGACACGATGATTACTTCGCGGCGCCCGCCAGCTCGGCCGCTTTTGCGTAGTTAGCTTTCACCTTCTGTGCCCATTCTTCCTCGACTTTGGTTTTTTGTGCAGTCGCGGCGGCATCTTTCTTGTCCGCTTTGAAAAGTGCGAGCAGTGTTTTATCTTTCATTTGCGCGTCGGAGACAGGTGGCGAGAAGGCCAGCTTTCGTGCTTCGTCCAGTTGTGCGCTCGCTTTACCACCCAGACGCTTTTCCGCCTCGTGAATCGCTTTTGTGGCTGCAACTAATTCTTTGTGGCGGAAGGTGATGATTTGGTCGAAAATCGACGAGACCACGTAGTAACGCGCTTCGGATACTGCCGTGTCGAAATTCACTTTCGCCTTGATGGTGCCGGTGAACGGGTTCGGATAACCGGCGGGTGCCTTGGCGTACATCGATGGCAACACCGGCAGGCGGCTGATTTTCTTGTCAAGGAGTAGCGCCTGGCCGTCTTCAGAAAGTGTGAACTGGATAAAGCGCTTCCCCGCTTCGGCGTTCTTGGCGCCGTTGATCAGCGCGATATTGGCCGGGACGATCGAGGTTACGCTGGGATAGACGAATTCGACAGGGAAACCGGAATTTTTGGCAGCCAAACCGAAGAAATCGATGACGAGGCCGACACCGAATTGGCCGTTTGATACGCCGTCCGGTACGCCGAACGAGCGTTCGGTGACGGCGGCACAATTGCCCGCGATGCGCAGCATCTGGTTCCAACCTTTTTCCCAGCCTTCGCCCTGCAGGATAGTTTCGACGGTAAGGTGTGTGGTGCCCGAACGGGACGGAGAGGAAATGGCGGCATGGCCGAAATACACCGGTGCCATCAGATCGGCCCATTCCTTTGGATCGGGCAGTTTATTGGCCTTGGTGTAGCGGGTGTTCCACATAATGCCGTAGCCTGCCAGCGCCTGGCCGATATAGAGGCCTTCGGGGTCATTGATAGGATAAGTGCCGACGTTGGCAGGGATGTTCGGGTTGCCGCCATCGACTTTTTGCAGCAGTTTGGCAGACGCAAGTACTTCAAATGCATCCGGCGCCGACGCCCAAAACACTTCAGGGCGACTGCCCGCTGTTTGCTCGCGGACGTAGGCAATCCCGGCAGCGGTATTTTTGTTCAGAATTTCAACTTTGTCGCCCGGGTTTTTGGCTTCATAGGCTTTTTTGTAGGCCTCGGTCAGCTCCTTGGGGAAGGAGGTAATGACGCTGATGGTATCGGCGAACGTCTGACCGACGAATAGTGTGATGGTGGCGGCCAGTAAGATGGCGACATGTTTCGGGTAGGTCATGACAATCTCTCCTGATTATTATTTTGCGCTTGAAACGATTTTACCACTTGAAAAGTGGGCATCTACCCGCATTTGCGATGCAAACTTGTCTAACAAATTGATTCACAACGGAGTTCCAAATGACCACTGCCACCGAACAAAAACAAACCCTCTCGTTCCAGACCGAAGTCAAGCAGCTTTTGCAGCTGATGATTCATTCGCTGTATTCCAATCGCGAAATTTTTCTTCGCGAACTGATCTCGAACGCGTCCGACGCCATCGACAAATTACGCTTCATGGCGGTGACTAATTCGGCATTGAACGAGGACGACACGGATCTAAAGATTCGCGTCACGGTCGATAAGTCAGCCGGAACCATCACCATTGTCGATAACGGCATCGGCATGTCGCGCGATGAAGTCATTGCCAACATCGGCACGATTGCAAAATCCGGCACCAAGGAATTTTTTGCCAAGCTCACGGGAGACCAGCAAAAGGACGCGAGCCTGATCGGACAGTTCGGTGTGGGCTTCTATTCGGCGTTTATTGTTTCAGACAAGGTAAGCCTGATCACGCGACTTGCCGGCGCTCCTGCGAGCGATGGCGTGCGTTGGGAAAGTAGCGGTGACGGCGAGTTCACGCTTGAAGCGGTCGAAAAGACTTCACGCGGTACCGAGGTCACCTTGCATTTGAAGGAAGACGCAAAAGAATTTCTTGACGACTGGCGCCTCAAGTCGATCATCCGTAAATATTCCGACCATATCCAGATGCCCATCGTGATGCAGAAATCCGAATGGGATAAAGACAAGCAGGAAGATGTGGTTAAGGATCAATTTGAAACCATCAACAAGGCCAGCGCACTCTGGACGCGCAGCAAGAACGATATCACTGAAGACGAATACGTGGAATTTTACAAACATGTTTCGCATGACTGGGAAAAACCGCTGGCATGGACCCATGCAAAAGTTGAAGGCAAGCACGAATACACTGAACTCTTGTACCTGCCGTCGAAAGCGCCGTTCGACATGTTTGATCGCGACGCCAAGCGCGGCGTGAAGCTCTACGTCAAGCGCGTCTTTATCATGGATGATGCCGAGCATTTGCTGCCACGCTATCTGCGCTTTGTGAAAGGCGTCGTTGATTCGAACAACCTGCCGTTAAATGTATCGCGTGAGATTTTGCAGGAGTCAAAAGATGTCGATGCGATCAAGAATGGCAGCGTGAAAAAAATTATCGGCCTGCTCGAAGAGTTGGCGGAAAATCAGCAGGAAAAATACACCGCCTTCTGGAGCGCGTTTGGACGCGTGTTCAAGGAAGGTCTGGGCGAAGATTTTGCCAATAAGGAAAAGCTTTCCAGGCTCATGCGTTTCGCGTCCACGCACAATGCCGATGATGCGCAGACCGTTTCGTTTGCCGACTATGTTTCCCGCATGAAGGAGGGACAGGAAAAAATTTATTACGTCACGGCCGATAGCTTCGCTGCCGCAAAGAACAGCCCGCATCTGGAGGTATTCAAGAAGAAGGGTATCGAGGTGTTGCTGCTGATCGAAAGTGTGGATGAATGGTGGCTCGGTCAGTTCGAGGAATTCGACGGCAAGAAATTGCAATCGGTGGCCAAGGGCGATCTGGATTTAGGTGCGCTGGCGGATGAAGGTGAGAAGAAGGCACAGGAAAAAATTGCCGACGAATTCAAGCCATTGGTCGAGAAAATTAAAGCCGCGTTGCTTGATAAGGTCAAGGAAGTGCGCGTTACCCATCGCCTGACTGATTCGCCAGCGTGTCTGGTGGTCGATGAGAATGAGCTATCCGGGAATCTCGAGCGCATGCTGAAAGCCGCAGGGCAAAAGGTGAATGCGTCACAGCCGATTCTGGAAATCAATCCTGAGCACGCGTTGATTGCCAAGTTGACGCTTACTGAAGGTGACGCGTTTACTGAAATGTCGCAGGTATTGTTTGATCAGGCGCTGTTGGCCGAAGGTGGCCAACTGGAGGATCCGGCGACCTTCGTGAAGCGCATCAACAAGTTGATCGTCGGCGCATAGTTGCTGCGCGGGCCGTGACCGAAACTATTCCAGCGGCCCTGCAGGCGGTGTTCGAGCGCGAGCGCCGCGACGCGCGCCGCACCGTCGCGCGTGATGCCGATGCAGTGCGCGCGCAGGTGGTGCGTATGTATTCGCGGCTCGAGCGCGTGCAGGGCGAAGTGATCTCGGCATCAAGGCTGGTGCCGGCTTGCAAGCGTGGCTGCAATTACTGCTGCCATCAGCGTGTGGAAATTCGCCCGTATGAAGCGTTCGTGTTGGCCGAGCATATTCGAACCCGCATGTCGACCGAGCAGCAGGTGGGCGTGAAAAGCAGCCTGGCCACAAATCGGGCGCGGATAGCACCTCTCGCGCCGTTGCAACATACCCAGGCAGGTATCGCCTGCGCATTGCTGGTAAGTGGCGCGTGCAGCGTTTATGAGGCCCGCCCCGCAGCGTGCCGCAAGTACTACTCGCTGTCGGTTGATACCTGTCGCAGCGCGTTTGAACGGCCAACAGAGCCGCTCAACGGGCTGCTAGAAAACGATGCCTTGCGTCTGTCCGGCAACGCGGTTGCGTTGGGTTATGCCCGCGGTGTTGAAGAGTCCGGGCGCGATGCGAATCGCTATGAGCTGCACACAGCATTGCTTGAAGCGCTGGATAATCCGAAGTCTTTGCGACGCTATCAGGATGGAAAAAAAGCTTTTGTCGCGCCGTGAATAAAAACCATCCTGTGTGTGTTTATGAAAAGGCACGCGTAGCGAGCAATCGGCCATAAATAGCACGGTTATTTTACGTGCGCTTGTGCCAGCGCCCAAGCGACATGCTCTCGCACCAATGCGGCGGGGTGGTGCTCGTGTGTTTCCAGCACCGCAATCATTCGAGCCGCCGAGCCTTTCTCCAATGCATCCCGCAATGCATTTCCCAACGCCACCGAAATATTTCGCAGCCACCGCTCATGCCCAATGCGTCTGATCGGTGAGCCTTCAAGCCGTTGATTGAATTCTTCCGCTGTCCACAAAAAAAGCGCTGCCAGCGTCACGTCGTCGAGCCC
>JBKJMK010000365.1:0-13494 GCA_046596005.1 Usitatibacteraceae bacterium
CCATCGAGATCGTTGGCCGAATTATCGTGCGGGAACAAGCCCTCTTCGAGACCGCTGAGGAACACTGCCTTGAACTCGAGTCCCTTGGCCGCATGCACCGTCATCAGTTGTAATGCGTCCTCATTCGCGCCCGCCTCATGTTCGCCCGCTTCGAGGCTTGCGTGCGTAAGAAATCCGATTAGCGAGGTGTCCTCTCCCTCGTACTCGTCTTGAAATTGCGCAGTCGCTGTCACCAGTTCAGCCAGATTTTCCAGCCGGTCCGCTCCCTCGCGCTCCGCCAGATAGTGCGCACGCAGGCCGCTTTTCTCGAGACACTCATCGGCCAGCTCCGGCAAGGAAACGGTGCCGGATGAGCCTTTCAGATCCCCGACAATTTTCAGGAATGCGCCGATCATTGTGGCCGCGCGACCGGTAATTTCACCCTGCGCGATACCGGACGTCGCGGCCGAGTAAAAGGAAATGTTGTTGCGTTGCGCCAAATCCTGCACTTGCTCGACCGAGCGCGCGCCAATACCGCGCGGCGGAAAATTCACGACCCGCGAAAACGCGCCGTCGTCATCCGGATTACCGGCGAGCCTGAGATAGGCGAGCGCGTGCTTGATCTCCTGCCGCTCAAAAAAACGCAATCCGCCATATACGCGATAAGCGACCCCGGCGCGAAACAGCGCATGTTCGAGTACCCGCGATTGCGCATTTGAGCGATACAGCAGCGCCATATCGGTGAACGACATACCGGTGCGATCCAGCGACTTCACCTCATCGACGATAAATTGCGCTTCGTCATTGTCCGATGCGGCGGCAAAGATGCGGATCGGCTCACCCTTGCCTGCGTTCGTCCACAAGTTTTTGCCAAGCCGGTCTTTGTTGTGTTGGATAACGGCGTTGGCGGCATCGAGAATATTTCCCTGTGAGCGATAATTTTGTTCAAGTTTGATGACATTGCCGTCGGCAAAGTCGCGCTGAAACTCGCGCATATTGGCGGCTTCCGCCCCGCGAAAACCGTAGATCGACTGGTCATCATCGCCCACCGCAAAGACGGCATTCTCGCGTCCCGCCAGCAATTTGATCCACTTATATTGCAGGCGGTTGGTGTCCTGAAACTCATCGACCAGAATGAATTTGAAACGCTCGCGGTAATGATCCTGTAGCGGTGCATTTCTGGCCAGCAATTCATAGCAGCGTAACAGCAGCTCGGCAAAATCGACCACGCCTTCGCGTTGGCACTGCGCTTCATAGGCCGCGTAAAACTCGACTTGCCGGCGCGTGAACTCGTCAGTAGCTTCAACTGCATTCGGACGAAGGCCTTGGTCCTTCGCGCCATTGATAAACCAGCCCAATTCGCGCGGCTTGAATTTTTCGTCGTCGATATTCAGTACTTTCAGCAGACGCTTGATGGCCGATTGCTGATCTGCGGAATCGAGAATCTGGAACGTTTGCGGTAGATTTGCGTCGCGATAGTGCGCGCGCAGCAGACGATTACACAAGCCGTGAAACGTGCCAATCCACATGCCGCGTGTGTTGATCGGCATCATCGCTGACAGCCGTGTCAACATTTCTTTGGCGGCTTTGTTGGTAAACGTGACGGCTAACAATCCTGCCGGGCTGACTTGGCCCGTTTGGATCAAATAGGCGATGCGGGTGGTGAGCACGCGTGTTTTGCCACTGCCCGCGCCCGCCAGCACCAGCGCGCTCACGCGCGGCAGCGTGACCGCTTTCAGTTGTTCTGGATTGAGATTCTCAAGAAGGCGCGGATGTAGCAGCGGATCGGGGGCGAAAGAATTCATGCGATGTCATCAAAAATGTCTTCACATTATAAGGTCAAGCGGGCAGACGGTCTCAACGCAAGTGCGTGGGTGACGGCTACGCGACGGGTCTTCCTATGGCCCCCAATGTATAATCTCAACAACTATAAAAAACAAACTTTTTAGCTTTCTTCCCTATGAATTCTGCGTACCACCCCAAACAAATCGAAGTCGATACACAAGCCGAATGGACCGGCAAGGATGTCTATCGCGTGATCGAAAACGCGACCGGCAAGGACGGCAAATCCAAGCCCAAGTTCTACGCCTGTTCCATGTTGCCTTACCCCTCCGGCAAGTTGCATATGGGGCACGTACGCAACTACACCATCAACGACATGATGGCGCGCCAACTGCGCATGAAGGGCTACAACGTGTTGCAGCCGATGGGTTGGGACGCGTTCGGCCTGCCCGCGGAAAACGCCGCGCTTAAAAACAATGTCGCGCCCGCGAAGTGGACGTACGAGAACATCGCCTACATGAAAAAACAGTGTCAGGCGATGGGTTGGGCAATCGACTGGTCACGGGAGTTTGCAACCTGCGATCCTGAATATTACAAATGGAACCAGTGGTTTTTCCTCAAGCTGCTCGAAAAGGGCATCGTGTACAAGAAAACGCAATTGGTGAATTGGGATCCGGTCGATCAGACCGTGCTCGCCAACGAACAGGTCATCGACGGCAAGGGCTGGCGCTCCGGCGCGCCGGTAGAAAAACGCGAGATTCCCGGCTACTACATGGCCATCACCAAATACGCCGAGGAATTGCTCGATTGCGTTGCCAACAAACTTGATGGATGGCCTGCGAGTGTGCGTGCCATGCAGGAGAACTGGATTGGCAAATCGGTGGGTGTCAGGTTTGCGTTTACCCACGATATCAAAGATCAAGATGGCCATTTGGCACAGGACGGAAAACTATTTGTCTTCACGACGCGCGCCGACACGATTATGGGTGTCACATTTTGTGCGGTGGCACCGGAGCACCCGTTGGCCAGCATCGCCGCGGCACACGATGCGGGCGTTGCCGCGTTCATTCAGGAAACACAGCACGGTACGGTGATGGAAGTCGATCTGGCCACCATGGAAAAAAAGGGTGTGCCGACAGGTTTGTTCGTGTTGCATCCGCTTACCGGTGAGTTGATTCCGGTGTGGGTTGGTAACTACGTGCTGATGAGCTACGGCGATGGTGCAGTCATGGGTGTGCCGGGGCATGACGAGCGTGATTTTGCGTTTGCGAAGAAATATGGTTTGTCGATCAAGCAAGTCGTCAGCCGCCCTTTGCAAAATGGCGGGGCCGAAGGCGGGGGATTTTCGACTGATGCATGGCAGCGCTGGTATTCAGATGTCGGCGTGTGCGTCAACAGTGACGCGATGAATGGCATGAACTACGCTCAAGCCATCGACTTCGTTGCCGCACGAACCGCTGGTGGCGGTGGTGAGAAGAAAACCCAATACCGCCTTCGCGACTGGGGCATTTCGCGCCAACGTTACTGGGGCACGCCGATTCCGATCATCCACTGCAAGGATTGTGGTGATGTACCGGTGCCCTATGACCAGCTACCCGTGGTGTTACCTCGGGATCTGATTCCCGATGGCTCCGGAAACCCGCTGAAAAAGGATGAGCGCTTCCTGAAATGCACCTGTCCCACATGCGGTAAGCCAGCCACCCGCGAAACCGATACGATGGACACTTTTGTCGATTCATCGTGGTACTACATGCGTTACACCTCACCCAATACTGCGCCGGACTATCACGACAAAATGGTGTCGTCATGCAACGATTACTGGATGCCGATGGACCAGTACATCGGTGGTATCACCCATGCGGTACTGCACCTCCTGTATGCGCGCTTCTGGACGAAAGCGATGCGCGATCTTGGCATGCTCAAATTTGACGAGCCGTTCACCAACCTGTTGTGTCAGGGGATGGTGCTCAATCACATCTACTATCGAAAGGGCGAGAAAGGCGGCATCGAATACTTTGCACCTGACGATGTGGAACAAGTGATGGATGCGGCGGGCAAACCGGCGTCCTATCGCGCAAAATCAGACGGGTTGGTGGTCGAGTATGACGGCGTGGGTACGATGTCGAAATCGAAGTTGAATGGCGTCGACCCGCAGGACATGATTGATCATTATGGTGCTGATGCAGCGCGTTTATTTGTGATGTTTGCCAGCCCGCCGGAGCAGACCATCGAATGGTCGAGCGCGGGAGTCGAAGGAGCACAGCGGTTTCTGCGCCGTGTTTGGGCCTTAGCGTTAAGAAATAAGCCTGCCTGCGAATTTGTCCATAGCACAGGATTTATCCAAATAAAAGACTGGACCGTTGTTGATCACAAGTGGCGGGAAGCCCGGCACGACATACATACAATCCTCAAGCAGGCTAACTTTGATTTCTCGCGCTTGCAATACAACACAGTTGTCTCCGCCGCGATGAAGTTGCTAAACACACTTGAACATATTGGTGCCGGGGAGTGGCCAGGGGATTTGCAAGTTGGTCGCACAGTAGATCATCAGGCCCAGGTATTGGTCGAGGGCTTCAGCATTCTTCTACGTGTGCTCTATCCAACGTGTCCTCACATTACCTGGCAACTTTGGAATGAATTGGGCTTTGCCGGGCAGATTGGAGATTTACTCGATGCGCCGTGGCCCGAGCCCGACGCTGCCGCACTCGAACAGGATGAGATTGAGATGATGGTGCAAGTGAACGGCAAGCTGCGAGGAAGCATCCGCGTGCCGAAAGCGGCGGCAAAAGAAGTAATTGAACAAATGGCCATCACCGATGCGGGTGTCGCCAGGCATATTGAGGGTCGGCCGATCAAGCGGCTGATCGTGGTTCCTGGAAAACTTGTAAACGTGGTGGTCTGAGTCATGACTTCGCGACGTGTTTACCTGACGGCGGGTTTGTTTTCGGCAGTGCTCCTGTCGGCGTGCGGCTTCCAACTACGTGGGCAGTACACCCTGCCATTTTCCAGCGTGTTCGTTTCAACACCCGGCAGTTCGGTGGTTGTGAGCGAGCTCAAACGCGAGCTTGCCAACATCCCGACAAAATTGATGACGACCGCAAAGGACGCCGATGCACAGTTAAATATCATTGAGGATCGGCGCGACCGTCAAATTCTCTCGCTCTCAGGTGCGGGGCGGGTGCGCGAGTACGAGCTTAAATTGCGCGTCGTCTACCAGTTGGTCGATGCCAGAGGCAGCGTGTTCATCCCCACCAGTGAGATTCACCTATCGCGAATTCTCAGCTACGATGACTCACGCATCATCGCCAAGCAACAGGAAGAAGCATTGTTATACCAGGACATGGAGCGAGATGCAGTGGGCCAAATTTTGCGGCGGATGACGGCCATTAAGCGTCCAGCCTAGTGGCCCGGTTGGTTCCAGCAATCCCTGATTAGTCCCCTGGCTTTACGAAAGGCCAGGTTGACCGTTAGCGCCCGGATAACGCCACCGCGTATGCGGGCATGGGCTGCATGCCTTTCCCGCCGGATGCACTAAGCCCCGGCAGTGGCAAGATCTGTTGCCGGGTGCCATTCAGGACGGCGATATTGACGGCATCGGCGCCACGTGCCAATAACGCGTCGGCACCCTCGGCACCTCCCGAAAAGTACACTGCGCCGATACTGGCGGAGAGCGGAATTTGGCACTGCTCCCAAAGAAAAAAAGGTTCCATTTTTCGGTGAATACGGGCTGCCAAGGATGGCATCGCATTCACATCGTCCACGTTTTCGGCAAGGATGACAAACTCATCGCCGCCCAGATGCGCAACGACGTCGTTCGCTCTTGTGCATCCCTTCAGGCGGGCAGCGAAGTCCGCGAGGACATTGTCAGCCAACTCCTTGCCGTATGCATGGCGGATATCCGTGAGCCGGTCGATTTCGATCATGACCAGCGCGAGCGACTTTCCGGAACAGCGCACGCTCTGCATGGCGCGAACCAGCCTGGTCTCGAAGCTGCGTCGGTTGGCAAGTTGGGTCACGCTGTCGTATGTGGCGAGGTCGCCTAGTCTTTCCTCGCTCAACTTGCGCTCGGAAATATCGTTGGCGAGCAAGATGACCTGCGGCGATACCAGGCTGGACGATACCGTCGCACGTACTTCGACGGGATAGGTGCTGCCATCCTTGCGGACGTGCACAGCCTCGAAACTCAAGGTCGCGAGCTCACCGTGTGCCACATTACGGCATAGCTTCTGCAATTCACTGAGTGGATAGTCGGCACCTACACAAGGCAGAGACATCTGTTGCATTTCGCGCAAGCGATAGCCAAGATTTTCCAACGCGCGTGCGTTGGCATATTGAACATGCTGTGAACCCGGATACAGAACAATGATCTCGTCGAATGCTTCATTAAGAATCAACCCCAACTGTGTCGATTCCGCCGCCGTTTTTCGGCTTTCCAACAGCGCGGTAACGAGTTTGGCCAGATCCTGTAGCGACTCGCGTTGCCGGGCATCGAGCTGGCGCGGCTCGTGATCAATGACGCACAGCGTGCCCAACCCCATCCCATCGGAGGAAATTAGCGGCATACCAGCATAGAAACGAATGCCCGGTTGTCCGGTGACTAGCGCATTATTGACAAAGCGCTCGTCGAGATGCGCATCCGGAATCTCAAACAACTGTTGGTCTAAAATTGCGTGCGCACTAAAAGCCAAGTAGCGTGGCGTCTCCTGAGCGGCAATGCCGATGCGCGCCTTGAACCACTGGCGGTCGCGGTCGATCAGCGAAATCATTGCGATCGGCACATTGCAGGCGTGAGCCGCTTGCCGAACCGCCGCATCAAAAATATCCTCTGGCGGCGTATCGAGTATGCGCAGCTCCTGCAAAGCCTGCAGGCGCGCGAGCTCATTCAGGGGGACTGGGTAGGTCGTGTTGAAATCGGCGGGCTTGTTAGCGTCCTGACTCATGATGTGGCTTTCGTCTCGTGATGACTTCTCTTGCATTTGGGACCGACGCAACTATCGCCGGTAGTGCCTGAGAGACATTATTGAAACGGTGGGCCAAAACGACCATCAGGTAAATCCCGATGAGATTGTGCGAAATCCCCGAGAAGCAGGCGGCGGGACCGCACCGCAAACCCGTTTTGCGACGCGGCGCATGAACCAATGCGCCGAAATGGTTTATCGCCTCATTCCCGCCGCAATGAGAAATAAATTTTCGCGCCCTGATCCACTGCGCCCTCTGCGCTGACGCGCCCGCCATGCCGCTGAATTATTCGTTGCACGGTCGCAAGGCCGATGCCGGTGCCCGGAAACTCAGTTGCACTGTGCAGCCGCTGGAACACGCCGAACATCTTGGTTGCATAGGCCGGATCGAAACCCGCGCCGTTATCCTGGACGAAAAACATCGACATATCGCCGGGCAATACGTTCTCGCCAACTTCGATTCGGATTACCGCACGCTTCGCCGAAAATTTCATGGCATTGCCAATAAGGTTGACCAGCACTACCTGCAGCAGGCGGGCATCACCGATGACGTTCATATGTTCTTGTATGACGATCTCCATCGGGTGATCTGGCTGTTGTTGACGCAGTTCAACGAAGACCTGCTGCGCCAGTTTGCTGAGATCAACTTTTGCCATCGCCATGCCCGCCCGGGTGATCTGGGAGAGGCTCAGCAAGTCGTCAATGAGTTCATTCATGTTTGCGGCGCCCCTGCGGATGCGCGCCAAATAGTGACGACCTTGCTCATCGAGTTGCCCGGCCGATTCAATTTGAAGGCGCTCGCTAAAGCCGTCAATCGTTCGTAGTGGTGCGCGCAGGTCATGCGAAACCGAGGAAGAAAATGCTTCGAGCTCCTGGTTGGCAAATTGCAGCGCGGCTTCGCGGCGGCGGCTGTCAGTGACATCGGTGCAGACGCCTACCCAGCATATAGGGTCGCCAGTTTTGTCGAATACCTTCCGCGCGTCCACCTGGTAGTGGTGATACTCACCATCGCGGTGTAAAAAACGGTACTCGATTTCGAAGTTGTGTTTTGTTGGTGCCGCTTCGCGCCACTCCCGTGAGACACGATCAATGTCCTCTGGGTGCACTGCCTTGCCCCAGCCATCACCCTTCCAGTCGGTGTCCACGATACCAATTTTTTCCGACCAGACCCGATTGGCAAACGTAACCGCTCCGTCCAGATCGGCAAGCCAGACAATTTGCGGCACATTGTCGAACAGGCTTTGTTGCAAGGACAATGAACGCGAAAGCTCCTCCGTGCGCAGCTCAACCTTACGTTCCAGCAACAAGTTCATGCGCAGAATTTCTTCCTTTGCGAAGACCTTTTCGGTAATGTCAACGGGGCATACAAATCGTGCCCGGCGACCGTGAATAGCGATTTCATGGCTGTTTATCTCCACCATGATCACCGTGCCGTCCTTGCGCTGATGGCGCCAGGGGCCGGAACTCGCGACAATGGCTTGTTCGGCAGCAAGGTTCGATTCAAGCAGCGCAGTGTCATCCGGCGGTCGGATATCACGGATGGTCATTGCCATGAATTCCCGACGCGTATACCCATAGCAGGCACAAGCAACATCGTTGACATCCAGAAACCGCAACGTGTCAGGGTCGTAAAGCCACAGTGGTAGCGGACTGCTTTCGAAAAGCACGCGGTAGCGTTCTTCGCTCGCGATCAATGCCGCCACAGTTCGCTTGCGCTCGGTAATGTCGCGTTCAATGGCCACCCAATGCGTAAATCTGCCGCTTTCATCTGCAATTGGCGTGAGGTCCAGTTCCAGCCAGAACGGTGTTCCATCCTTCGTGTAGTTGACCAATTCTTCACGCGTCGGTTTCCACTGCTTCAGTGCTGCATGAATACGATCGAGTGTATCGCGGCTGGTCTCTGGCCCTTGCAGAAAGCGCGGATTGTTGCCTACCGCCTCCTCCCTGCTGTAGCCGGTTCGCCTTGCGAACGCGTCATTGACGAACACGATGCGTGGCCCCGGGACATCGATGGGTTCAGCTTCGGTGATAAGGACGATATCGTTGGCACGGTTTACTGCGGCATCCAGCAGCTTCAACGATCCTTCGGTTTGCTTTCGTGCCGTAACGTCCTGAAGGATGCCGGCAACCCTGGCGGGTTTGCCGTTGACGACCGAAATACACTCGCCGATGCCGCGGACCCAGCGGAGCCTGCCGCTTGATCCGATCGTTCGATATTCGATGTCGACAGGGTTGCCTGCTGTGATCAGCTCGGTATAGGTGGCGGTGACGCGCTTTTTGTCTTCGGCGTGCACCCATTTGAAAAAGTCCTCGAATGTATAGTCGGCGGCTTCCGGCGGGAAAATCCCCGACGACTGTCTGGACCACCAGCCCCGGCTGGAGGGGATGTCAAATTCCCAATGACCGAGCTTGGCGATACGCTGCGCCTCGGTCAGCCGCCGGTTGGTCGCGAGCAGATCAGTTTCGCGGCGTTCCAGTGATTCAGCCATCCGATCGAATGCGTGACCGATCTGGTCGAGCTCATCCTGCCCTGCCGGGAGGCCGGTGCGGACGCCGTGCTCACCTTTACCGATACGTAACGCCGCTGCGGAAATGAGGCTCGCCCGCTGAACGATCCAGCGCTCACCCAGCAACCAGGAAATTAACATGACGCCGCCCAGGGCGGCTACCAGCATGGCAGTGAGCCAATAGAACTTCCGATTGATTTTCGATACAACAGACTCGAGCGACATCGACAGCACTGTGTGCATCGCAATGACATTGCCGACGCGTACCACGTCGATGGCATGGAGATACTTCGTGCCATCCTCAGACTGGTGTTCGACGATAACCGGTTTCGCGGCACCAATACTATCGAGCAGATGAACGTTCGGCAATCGCGTGCCGATTTTTTCCGGTGCCGGTGGGTAACTGCCGAGGATAACGCCGTTGCGGTCGGTAAAAGTCAGTGTCGCCGACCGGTCAGAAATCAGGTCCGCGAGCGTTTGCTCGTGTGCAGTCAGGTCCAGTGAGGCAAATACCACGCCCACGATATTTTGGGCATTGCTGCGGTCGAAGAGAGGGTAGCCAAATTGCAAATTTTTCCGGCCACTGAATCGTCCGGTCGTGTAGGAGCTCACCGTAAACTCAAGGTGGTCGCGAGCGCGCAGAAAAAAAGGCCGGTCGGAGACGTTGCCCTTGACCCCCTCAAACAGCGCATTGCAACGCAGATTGCCATCGAGATCAACCACGCCGAAATTAAACAAAGCGGACACGCGGCCCTGTAAATCCCGCAGGTACTCGGTACAGGCTTCAGGACTGCCGTCCTGCAACGCAGGTGTGCGCGAAATCGTTCTGAGGACCTGTTGCGCACCTTCGAAATAACGTTCCCGATTCAAGCTGGTCACATGCGACGTTTCCGCCAGACCAGCTTTGGCCGATTCAATCGCGGACTCGCGATCCTGCACCACCAGCCAGAACAGAAGGAATAGTACGGGCAGGCTCGCCGCCTGTACCAATAGCAGCAATTTGACCTGGAGGCCGCCGAAGCGTAGTCTGCTCAACATGTTTTCGGTTCGCCGTAGCGTGTCGGAATGTGTGCCATTAATCGAATGTTTTATACACAGAGATTTTATTCATCCTACGCCAAAAGATTGTTGGAGTTAACAAAACTGTTCCGATTCGGGTAAATCGCGGCGATGACGCAGGAAGACCATTTTTAGAAATGCCGCACTTGTAGCCGATACGTCGTTCCCCTGAACAGCCCTTTAATATAGGTACTCATGCATCAATCGCACCAACGCAGCGGCAAGATAAGGACAAATGAACTGAACCGTTCAGGTGGATTTGTACTCCACCCGGTCCGGCTAGTTTTCGCCAGAACGTTGATGAGTGCTGTTTCGTTGATGTGCGCGATTGGTTCCCTGAATGCCCGGTGAGATTGTGAGTAAAAATTACCGCTTGTTAATCGTCGATGATTCACCTGATGACGTGGAGCTTCTGCTTTTTTCGCTGCGCGACACAACGATCAAGTTCACCGCAACCCGTGTCGAGACCGAACCTGAATATGACGCGGCGCTGGCGGGGGAGCTTCCTGATGTCGTCTTGTGCGATTACCACTTGCCGCGCTTCAGCGCTGACAGGGCGCTACTGATACTTCAGGAACGTCAACTCGATATCCCTTTCATCGTGGTGTCACATCACATTGGCGAAGACGCTGCGGTTGCAGCCATGCAAAAAGGGGCCAGCGACTACCTGATGAAAAATCGGCTGGGACGGCTGCCGAAGGCGATAGAAGGCGCCGTTGAGCGTCGTCTTTCGAGGCAACAGAATGCGATGGCTGAAAAAGCGCTTCGCACCAGTGAGGCAATGAAGCGCGGCATTCTGAATTCACTCAATACTCGCATTGCTGTGCTCGACAAGCAGGGCGTGATTGTCGCGACCAACAAAGCCTGGGAGACATTTGGCAATTCCCGCGGCCAGTTATATAGCGCACCTGCAAACGTGGGTACCAATTACCTCGATCTATTGCGTGAGGCGATGGACGCCGGCGATAGTCAGGCTGAACGCGCGCTGAACGGTGTGCAGTCGGTCATTAATCGAGAGACCGGCTTTGTATCGATGGAGTATGAGATCGCGGTCCCGGGCGGCACGCGCTGGTTCGTTGCGCGCGCCATGCCGCTCGAAGAAAGTACCGAGGGGGCGGTTATATCGCACGAGGATGTAACAGACCGGATGTTGGCGCATCATGCACTGGGTGACGCCAACAAGCGTCTGCAGGTCCTGTCGAAACGTGTTCTCAGCATTCAGGAAGAGGAAAGGCGCAGCGTTTCGCGCGAACTGCACGACGATATCGGTCAATCGCTGACTGCCCTCAAAATTGGACTGCATCGTCTCGCGCAACGTGCCAACGACGATCAAAAAGAGTTGTTTGCCGAGTGTCTGGGTATTGCTGACGCCACGCTCGATAAGCTGCGCAATCTTTCCCTTGAGCTGCGTCCACCGCAACTCGATCAACTCGGTCTGGAGGATGCAGTGACCTGGCTGGTCGATCAACAACGCAGCGCGACTGGTCTCGATGTCGAGTGCCAATTCGCAGGGCTTTCCGGACGGCTGCCTGCAGATCTTGAGAGCGTTTGTTACCGCATTACACAGGAGGCGCTTAACAATGCCACCCGTCACGGCAAGGCCAAGCAGATTCGCATTCGTGTCGAACTGAGCGACCGTCTGCTCAAACTCACAATACGCGACGATGGAGTAGGATTCGATTTGGATACCGCCCGCATGAAAGCCATCAAAACCGGGAGTCTGGGCTTAATCAGCATGGATGAGCGCGCACAACTTGCGGGTGGGCGACTAAAAGTTCGCACCGTTCCTGGCGCGGGCACAACGGTGCAAGCGACATTCGCGCTCAAAAACGTTGACCAACCTGTCGCTGACGGTGGCGCCGATCAGAGTCCCCCTGGAACACCATGAGTCTGATTCGCGTATTGCTTGCGGATGATCATGCACTGGTGCTGGCTGGCATTCGTGCTCTGGTAGAGGAGTTGGGCGGTACTCAAATCGTCGCCGAGGCCAACAACGGTCGCGACGCGCTCGCGCTCGCCAAACTGCACAAGCCGGATCTGGTGATCATGGATATCTCCATGCGGGAACTGAATGGTATCGAAGCTACGGCGCAGATCATGGCGGAGGTGCCCTCGACACGAGTGCTGATTCTGTCCATGCACACCACTGAGGATTTTGTGCACCGTGCGATCAAGGCGGGAGCTTCCGGCTATCTCGTCAAGGATTCGGCACCGCTGGATCTGAAGATGGCGATCGCCGCCGTTTTGCGCGACGAAATCTACCTGTCACCGCGCGTATCCAAGCACGTCGTCTCGGGTTTTCTGCACGGCAAGGCGCATCGGAGTGAATCGACGATGGATGCGCTGACGGCGCGCCAGCGCGAAATTCTGCAAATGATTGCCGAGGGCAAGAGCACCAAGCAAATTGCGTATCAGCTCAATGTCAGTGTGAAGACCGTAGAGACGCACCGCGCCGCACTGATGGAGCGTCTCGATATTCACGATATCGCAGGCTTGGTGCTTTTTGCCGTTCGTCACGGCGTGATCAACGTGGATCGTGCCGACCCTTAGGCGGCATTACCCCCCCCAGTGCATCACCGGATGCCATTGAGCGCGATGGCAGTGTCCTTCGCGGATTGGGAAATTCCCCGGCAATGCAGGTCGCCCGATCCGATGCTGTAGGTTGCGTAAAACAGCGCTGCGAGTTCGCCAGCGAAAGTTACCGACACTTGCCATGGCCATGCCAGGGAACTGCCGCCAGCACATGGCGAAGCCAGCCGAAGCTCGGGTCCAGCACATTGTTCGTTCGACGGAGGCATAAATTGGCTTTCAACGCAGCAAGCTACAAAAATTAACAAACACACCGCCTTTAATGCAGCGACTGGCATTAGAATTAGCCGGATGATTGTTAGCAACTGTTAACCATTGAGTCTATCTCTGGAACCCGAAGTACACGCGCCACTCCCCTTGGCGGCAACCTTGGAGGCGGTGGAGTCTCGCCTGTTGGATCGCGCGCATCCGGAGGGCTATCGGCTGTTCGAACCATTGCTTCGGCGCATGCAAGCGCCTCATGAGCAGGCTGAAGCCAGGGCGGGCAGCAACGCAGCGCTGAGACTGTGTCAGCGCTTGTACGCCAATGCGCAATCGTTCGATGCGCTGCCATTTGGGCGCGCCAACCTGGTGCTGGCACAGCACTCGAATGATGTCGTGCTCATGCGCCGCTCACATAC
>JBKJMK010000173.1:0-2582 GCA_046596005.1 Usitatibacteraceae bacterium
GCGCCTATCTGGAAGTGTGGAGCGATATGCTCGGCTCGGCGGGCGTCATCGTCGGTGCCCTCGTCATCATGATGACTGGCTGGACATGGGTGGATTCGGCGGTTGCCGTTGACATCGGTCTCTGGGTCGTGCCACGCACCTGGCAGCTTTTACGCGTCAGTCTGAATATCCTCCTTGAAGGTGTGCCCGAGGGGGTCGGCATGCAGGAAATCGACGAGGCGGTGCGTGAGATACCGGGTGTGGTCAGTGCCCACGATCTGCACGTCTGGGCCATCACCAGCAACAAGCTCAGCCTGACCGTCCATGTCGTCACTAATGTGCCCGATGAAAAAGTATTCGATTTGCTCACCGCGATTCGCAAGATGCTGGCGGAGCGCTTCGATGTTGCGCATACGACCGTGCAGATCGAGCGGATGCCCTGTGAGCAGGCTGAAGGTGCACATACATTCGCAGTGGAGGCCGGTGAGGTACATAAGCCGGAAGCACCGCAAGGGCCAGAAAGCGCTACTTCGCATGCAGGACACCGTCATTGATGAAGACAACGAATGATTTGCGAACGATGAACCCGACCGGAGAACTGTCGCGACCACGAGCCGATTCAACCGCGTGGACGCTGATCTTTCTCGCCTGGCTGGTCGCCGCCGTCGCGACCCTCGGCGCGTTGTTTCTGGGCGAAGTCATGAATCTGCCGACTTGTGTACTTTGCTGGTACCAACGCATCTTCATGTTTCCGCTTGCGCTGATACTGTTGATTGGGCTTCTCCCGGTTGACCGGAATGTAGTTCGCTATGCGCTACCGCTGGCGGTGATCGGTGGCGGCGTTGCACTATTTCACCAGCTTTTGGTGGCTGGCATTATCCCGGAAAGCCTCAAGCCCTGCACCCAAGGCGTGCCCTGCACGCAAACGGTGATCCAGTGGTTTGGATTCGTCACGATTCCCTTGTTATCGGTAATTGCTTTCTCAACCATTATTGCGCTGCTGTTGGTGGCGTATCACAAAGGTTCAACATGAAAAAATCGACGCTAATCATCGTTGCGGTGGTCGCTTTGCTGCTGGCGTTTGTTATCGGCACGTTGTTGCACAATACGAAGAAAGAGGAATCGGTTTCCCGATTGCCGGAGGTAGATCGCGCCGCGCTCATCAGAATGCACTCGCCCTCGCTCGGTAAAATCGACGCACCGGTTGTCATCGTCGAATTTTTCGATCCTGCATGCGAAACCTGCCGCGCTTTTTATCCGCTGGTCAAAGAAATCATGGCAACAGACCCGGACAGGATTCGCCTGGTGCTCCGTTACACCCCTTTTCACAAGGGTTCGGATCAAGTCGTCGCGGTGCTTGAGGCCGCACGCAAGCAGGGCAAGTTCTGGCCGGCACTGGAGGCCCTGCTCGGTGCGCAGGCCGCCTGGACGCAGCACCATACCGCCAATGTTGATCTCGTCTGGAAACATCTTGAAGGACTGGGTCTGGATCTTGAAAAGATGCGTATTGATATGCGCGCACCGGAAATTGCCAGGCTGATCGCGCAGGACATTGCGGATGCACAAACCCTCGGCGTTACCCAGACCCCGGGCTTCTTTGTGAACGGCAAGCCATTGGTTGATTTTGGCATTAAACAATTGAAGCAACTCACTGATGATGCGTTGAAGGAAGCAACTCGCCGATGACGCATTCGATCAGCCGAGAAACGGCGGCATCAGCGGAAGTGAAGGCCGGAAAAAATCGTACCGCGTCACCGCAGGTGTCGACTTCCGATCAATTGCGTCCGATCGATCCTACTTGCGTATGACGGCATCATGATCGATACTGTTGACGATCTTTCAAGGAGCCGTCATGGAAACCGTCACCATCTCGCCAAAAT
This sequence comes from Usitatibacteraceae bacterium, assembly GCA_046596005.1. Lineage (GTDB taxonomy): Bacteria > Pseudomonadota > Gammaproteobacteria > Burkholderiales > Usitatibacteraceae > UKL13-2. Next base: position 1,860 of record JBKJMK010000173.1, read on the forward strand.
TTCAGGTTGTTATTCCGCAGGCAGTGCGCGAGGCGTTGAAGCTGGTGCCGGGCGAAAAAATGCGCGTACTGCATTTCGGTAATCGCGTCGAATTGATTCGCGTGCGCGATACCAAAGAACTGCGCGGCGCGCTGGCGGGGATGGATACCGCCGTCGAGCGCGATGCTGATCGGGTTTAAATCATGGTTAAGGTCGTCAGCGCTATCGAGTCGCCGAAACTCAATGTGGTCGACTCATCCGCGTGGCTGGAGTATCTGACCGGCGGCGTGCAAGCCGCCCGCTTTGCCGATGTGATCGAAGACAGCAAGCGTCTCATCGTTCCCGCCATCGTCCTCTATGAAGTATTCAAGAAGGTGCTGCGCGAACGCGGCGAGCAGGCGGCCTTGCAGATCGCGGGCGCGATGCATGCGGGCAAGGTGGTGCCGGTCGATGCCGCGTTGGCGCTGGATGCCGCACGCTTTTCCCTGCCGCTGGCCGACAGCCTCATCTACGCCACTGCGCAACGCCTGGGCGCTACCGTCTGGACGCAGGACGATGATTTCAAGGACTTGCCCGGTGTGAAATATTTCGCCAAATCCGCAACCAAGGTTCGCAAGAAATGAGAAAACTCTTTTACGGCGACAACCTGCAAATACTGCGCGAGCAAATTGCGGACGAATCGGTCGATCTCATCTATCTCGATCCGCCGTTCAATTCCAAGCGCGATTACAACTTGCTATTCAA
>JBKJMK010000222.1:0-3932 GCA_046596005.1 Usitatibacteraceae bacterium
TTCTGATACAACAGTACGCAGGTGCTTTGCTTGGCACCGCGTCCCACGCGTCCGCGCAACTGATGCAGTTGCGCGAGCCCCATGCGCTCGGCGTGTTCGATCACCATCAGTGTCGCGTTGGCGACATCCACGCCGACTTCGATGACCGTGGTTGCAACGAGTAGCTGAATGTCGTTGGCGAAAAATCGCGACATGATCTGTTGCTTCTCCGCTGACTTCATACGACCGTGAACGAGGCCTACCTTGAGTGCCGGCAACGCGAGCGTCAGGGCTTCCAACGTTTCAACCGCCGTTTTCAATTGCAGGGTTTCTGATTCTTCGATCAGCGGACACACCCAATACACCTGGGCACCTTCCTCGCACGCGTGTTGGACACGTTTAATAACTTCATCGCGCCTCGAATTGGCGGCGAGTTTTGTCACGATCGGCGTACGGCCCGGTGGCAGTTCATCGATGATGGAGACATCCAAGTCGGCAAAGTAACTCATCGATAGCGTGCGCGGGATCGGTGTGGCGCTCATCATCAACTGGTGCGGTTCGGCCGCGGCATTGCCGCCCCGGCCTTTTTCACGCAAGGCAAGTCGTTGGCCGACGCCAAAGCGGTGCTGTTCATCGATGATCGCCAAGCCGAGCTTTGCGAAGGACACGCTTTCCTGAAACAGCGCATGAGTGCCTATCGCGAGCTGCGTAATGCCTGTCGCGATTTCTTCAATTGCTGCGCGCTTGGCAGCGACCTTCAGGCTGCCAGTGAGCCACGTCACAGTAACGCCCAGCGGCGAAAGCAGCGATGACAACTTTTGAAAATGCTGTTCGGCAAGGATTTCAGTTGGTGCCATCAACGCCGCCTGATAGCCGTTGTCGATGGCCTGCGCGGCGGCAAGTGCGGCGACCACCGTTTTGCCGCTGCCCACATCGCCTTGCAGCAAGCGCTGCATTGGGTGCGGAGCAGCCAAGTCAATGGCGATTTCCCGCCAAGTACGCAGCTGCGCGCTGGTCAATTCGAAAGGGAGGGACTTCATGAAAGAGTCGGTGAGTTTGTTTTTCGTGATCAGTTTTGGCGCGGTCCTGGCATCGCGCGCTGCGCGTGCTTTTTTCATTGCCAACTGCTGCGCAAGCAATTCATCAAACTTGATGCGTCGCCAGGCAGGATGAGTGCGTTCGGCCAAGCTCGCGAGCGACGCATCCGGCGGGGGCCGGTGCAATGTCAACATGCTCGGCGTGAAATCGGCCAGTGACATTTCTTTGCGCAGGACAGCAGGCAACGCGTCATCCAGCTCGTGATTTGCTTCAAGCTGCGCGAGTGAACGATCAATCAATCGCCTAAGCTGGAATTGCGAAAGCCCGGCAGTGGTGGCGTACACGGGTGTCAGCGCCTCAGGAACCGGTTCTCCTGCGCTGACAATGCGGTAGCGCGGGTGCACCATCTCCGCACCAAAAAAACCTGCGCGCACTTCGCCGAAAAGACGCACGCGTTTGCCGGGCGCCAGCTGTTTGATTTGGCTGCCGTAGAAATTAAGGAAGCGCAAATAAACGATATCTTCGCCATCCTTCGCCTGCACCACCAGCTGGCGGCGCGGTCGGTAGGTAATTTCGTTATGGATGATCTCGGCTTCCAGTTGACAAGGTACACCGGCCTGCGCATCAATTACGCGAGTAAGTCGCGTTTCATCCTCATATCGAATTGGCAGGTGCAACGCAAAATCCCAGGCGTCGCGTAGATCGAGTTTCGCTAGTTTGGCAGCCAGGGTGTTGGCCGCTGCGCCCGATACCGGCGTGGTCTTACGCTCGGTCAACCGCTGCTCTGTCCGGTCAAGGCTAACACCATCACACCTTCAATTTCCACCTGCGCACCACGCGGCAGCGCTGAAACGCCGACCGCAGCGCGTGCCGGATATGGTTCCTCAAAGTAAGTGGCCATGACCTCATTCACCTTGGCAAAATTGCCAAGCTCAATCAGGAATACGTTTACTTTTACCATATCGTTCAGCGAACCACCGGCTGCTTCGCACACGGCTTTCAGGTTATCGAATACACGGCGCACCTGATTTTCGAATCCTTCGACCAATTGCATGGTCGCTGGATCAAGCGGAATCTGGCCGGAGAGATATACGGTATTACCGACCTTGACTGCCTGCGAATAAGTGCCGATGGCCGCCGGCGCGTGAATTGTGGAAATAATATGTTTCATCAAATTAATGTCTTTGTTGGTCTTTCGCTGACCCGGATTTTATGCGCGACATCCTGACGACTTCCGGGATGTGGCGTAATTGTCGCATCAAGCTGGCTAAATGCATGCGGTGACGCACTTCCAGGGTGAACCCGACAGTGGTGTAGCGATTTTCGCTTTCCGCCATCTGGTCTTCCATGTTGACATAGGAGATGTTGGAATCGGTCGCCGCAATTTCTGCCGCAAGTTTGGCGAGCACGCCACGGCCGTCTGTCACCGTCACTCGAATATCAACTTTGAACAAGCGATCTATCGTAGGGTCCCATTGCACGTCGATCCATTTTTCGGGATCAAATTTATAGGGATGTATTGCGGGACAATCATGGGTGTGAATGACAAGTCCTTGCCCACCTTTGATCTGGCCGATGATCGGGTCACCCGGGATAGGGCGGCAACATGGCGCGAATTGCACCGCCATATCTTCAGTGCCGCGAATGGTAATTGAATCGCGTTGCCGGTGTTCCGGGGAGACCAGGTCGGCGACGGCGAACAGTTTTCGCGCAGCGACAAGCGCGAGACGCTTGCCCAGACCAATTTCGGACAAGACCTGTTCTTTGGTCTTAGCGCTGTCGCCTTTGAACAGCCGGTTCCAGTGGGTCTTGCCGATGTCATTGGGGTCGAAATTTAGCGAACCTACCGCCTGAATCAGCAACAGCTCTCCCAACTCGACTGATTCGGCTTGTTGTGTCGTCTTGAGGTAATGACGAATTTGCGAACGCGCCCGACCAGTGGTCGCGTAGTTAAGCCATGCCGGATTCGGGCGTCCCGCAGGGTCGGTCATAATCTCGACGCGGTCGCCATTTTTTAGCCGCGTCGACAGCGGTACGTCGGTATCATCGATGCGCGCAGCCACTGCACGATTGCCTACATCGGAATGGATGGTGTAGGCAAAATCGAGCGCCGTGGCGCCCTTTCTGAGGGAATGAATTTTCCCCTTTGGTGAGAACGCATAAACCTCATCGGGAAAAAGATCGACCTTGATATGCTCGAGGAACTCAAGCGCATCGCCGGATTCCGATTGAAGTTCCAGCAGGGATTGCAACCATTGATGGGTACGCTGATGAATGTCGGATAGCTGGGTACCATTGCCATTTTGTGCATCCAGTGTCTTATAGAGCCAGTGCGAGGCGACACCGGCTTCGGCAATTTTGTGCATGTCCGCGGTACGAATTTGCAATTCCACCGGCGTGCCATACGGGCCAAACAACGTCGTATGCAAAGACTGGTAGCCGTTGGCCTTCGGGATCGCGACGTAATCCTTGAACTTGCCAGGAAAGGGCTTATAGAGGGTATGCAAGGCACCGAGTGCGGCATAGCAGGAAATGAAATCCTTGACGACGATGCGAAAACCGTAAATATCGAGTACTTCTGAAAACGAAATCTGCTTTTCGGCCATTTTTTTGTAGATGGAGGAAAGAAATTTCTCGCGGCCCGTCACGGTAGCTTCGATATTAAATTCTTTTAATCGCGCTTTGAGCGCGTCGAGTATCTTGCCCACAACTTCGCGACGATTGCCGCGGGCCTTCTTGACGGCCTTTTCGAGAACCCCAAAGCGGTGTGGATGCAAATATTTGAAGCCAAGATCCTCAAATTCGTAATACACCGCATTCAGACCGAGGCGGTTCGCGATTGGCGAATAGATCTCAAGCGTTTCCTTTGCCACGCGTTCCTGCTTGGCTTGGGGCACGGCGTCGAGCGTACGCAT
>JBKJMK010000184.1:0-2894 GCA_046596005.1 Usitatibacteraceae bacterium
GTGGTGTTGATGGTGGAAATTACTTCATCTTCACCACTACCGTCCGAACCTATATTCATTCCCATTATGGGCTCCTCATGCGTCTATGAGTCTATGGCTCTATGGGTCAAAGTGCCTGAGTGTTCGGATTACCGCTTCTTGCCGCCGCTGCTCATGAGTACCGAGTGAAGATCGGCGCTGAAGGCGCGCACACGTTCCATGACGACTTTGTTACGACGTACCAACCAGTTGTAGGCCAACACTGCAGGCACGGCGACGGCCAAACCGATAGCAGTCATGATCAGCGCTTCGCCCACTGGGCCGGCAACTTTATCGATCGATGCCTGCCCTGCGATACCGATGGCCGTCAATGCATGGTAGATCCCCCAAACGGTACCGAACAAACCAACGAAAGGCGCAGTGGAGCCAACGGTGGCGAGGAACGCCAGTCCGTCCTGCGTCCTGTTTTGGACATTTTCGGATGCACGTTGAATCGACATCGTGACCCATTCATTTAGGTCTACATCGCCCATCAGTCCAGAGTGGTGACTGGTTGCCTTGATGCCACTCTCGCCAATAAAGCGGAATGCGCTGCCTTCTTTCAATCCATCGATGCCCTGTTGCAGCGAGCCAGCGGCCCAGAACCCTTCGCCAACCTCTTTTGATTCTCTCATCAGGCGAAATTGTTCAAAAAGCTTCACGATCAGGATATACCAGGTACCCATCGACATGATGACGAGGATCGCAAGCGTACCCTTGGATACCCAATCGCCGTGATCCAGCATGGCTTTGATGCCATACGGATTTTCCACGGCTTCTTTCGTCACCGTCGGCCCGGCTGGTGCAGCCGGTGCCGGCGCTTTAGGGGCATCTGCCGCTGGCGCCTGGGCAACTGCGGTTGTGGGTTGAAGCGTCACGACCGCCAAAGTCAGCGGTGCGCAAAATACAACTGCCGCGACCAGTAGTGCGGGAATGCGATTAATTAATGACATGTTTCCTCCAATAAAAATAACGAACTGCAATTTGAGTTGCGGCCCTGAACTTACGGCCACACCAACCTAAACTATGAATAAAATGTGTGCTAATCGACCAACTTGAACGAGAAGGGCACCTGTACGGTAACGTCTCTGCCTTGTCCGTTGCATTTGAATTGACGCGAGGCACTTATTGATACGCTGTTGAACGCGCGGTTCGACGATGATTTGACCACGACATCCTTGACCTCACCGTTGGCGGCAATGGTCATTTCGATTAACACCTCGCCTTGTAATCCGTCTTTGCGAGCTTGCACCGGATATTTGATGTCTTGGCGGATCGCCTGCGAATTCGGACAGGCGACACCGACGCTCGTCGTGGCGACGGCTACCGGTGCCGGTGGCTGGGGCGGCGCATATACCGGTGGTGCTACCGCAGTCGGCGTCGCGAATACCTGTTGCACCACCGGCGAAGAAATCTGAACTTCGGGTGGCGGTACAAACGTCGGCAGCATCTGTACCATTTTCGGTGGTGGAGGCGGCGGCGTATCTGGTGGCGGCGGCTTCTTCACTTCCTCGATAATCTTTGTCTCAAGTGGTTGCTTGATGACTTCCATTACCTTCGTGGCCAAGCCGTTAATCAGGGCGTAACCAAGTACCACGTGCAAAATAATAACAACGGTAATCCCGGTTAGGTGCTTGCCTGGAGATCGTTGTTGTTGGGCGTAGTCCATGAAATATCCTTTATTAATCGCCCATTCTGCTGGAGCGAGTCATGGCTTTGAAATAAAAAAAGGATTCTAACCGTTTCTTGATGGGAACGCACCAATTGAAAACTGGCTGTTTGGCCGCGTAAATTACCACGGAAATGCTGGTCGCCAATTGCCTTGGATATTTCGCGGGTTCATTTGCGCTGTACTTCGCTACGCAGGCTGCAGCATTTTTTGCTTCGCGCATGCAAAGAAAAATTGCGGAAATAGTCATGAACAAACAACTACACGTAGGCGCGCCCGTGTCGGTGACAATCGCATAAACTTTTTTTATCCTTTGTCGCGAGCAGCACATTTCTCCGCTGCGGATGCGAGAAACCCCGGTGACCCGAACTTTGTTTGCAGTTCGTCTCAAGTATTGATCCGCACAAAAGTCATACCAAACAAAAAGGGGCCTCGCGGCCCCTTTTTGTTTGTTACTGATTACCTCCAACTTACATCTTGAAGTCGTACACGAGCGTCAGGCGTCCACTGCGAGGTGCAGTGTAGCTGATGGTACGGTTGTACGTTGAGGAAACTTCGCTTCCGTTGTTGTATACCTCGTCAATCGTCTGCACAGCCTGACGGTTAAACAAGTTGAAAACGTCCAATTTCACTAACAGGCCTTTAACTGCTTCAGGACGATAGGTGAAGTTGACATCGAGACGCATATCCCACGGCAGGTTGCCCGCCGTACCGCGCGGCGCAACTACGCCATTGCAGTAATGGTAGGACGAACCATAGTCGGGAGCGTCGTTCGGCAGATTCGGATGGTTGCCGATACAATTCTTCGGACGTCCTGAAGCGGCCAGGAAGTTTCCACCGACAGCCCACTGTCTGTTGAACTCATAGAAACCATAAGCCTTAATCTGATGCGTACGGTCGTTAGGCAATCTACCGTCAGCAAACTGCGCAATTTCAAAGGTGTCCCATGTTTGCGTTGCCGCCACATCGGTCTGCGCCACATCAGATAACGTCTGGCCTTCAGTATTGCCCTTGCTGCGAGACAAGGTGTAGTTGACTTTGCCATACCAGCCGTCACGCAGCGGATGCTCGAGGAAGAAGTCGAGCGCGGAATACGTACGCTTGACTTTATCGAACGTGAGATCCGCCTTGGACAGGTTGACGCGCGTCAAGTTGGTACCCGTATCCGCATAGTCGACCAGGAACGTGTTGGCAATCCCCGGGGTGA
>JBKJMK010000032.1:0-2977 GCA_046596005.1 Usitatibacteraceae bacterium
CATGATCGTGGCGGGGCCACAAATCAAGGCGGGCACCGTGAAGGCACTGGGCGTCACCTCGACGACGCGGGTGAAAGGTTACGACACGATCCCGACGCTGAACGAGGCAGGCGTTACAGGATATGAAGTGGTGTCGTGGCAAGGCATCTTCGCGCCAGCCGGCACACCCAAGGAAATCGTGCAGAGGCTGAACACCGAACTGGTGAAAATCCTCAATATGCCCGATGTTCGCGAACGCTTCGAAGGTTTAGGGCTCGACATCGTCGCTAACACCTCAGAGGAGTTCGCTGCTTTCCAGAAGGCGGAAATCGCCAAGTGGGCCAAAGTGGTCAAGGGCGCCAACATCAAGGCTGATTGATGAAAAGTAATTACATCGCCGCCGAGTGGGTGAATGGCACGCGTGCCACACCTAACATCAACCCGTCGGACGTATCGGATGTGATTGATGAATACACGCAGGCCGATGTTGCTGATGTCGGTCGTGCGGTGTCGGCCGCGCGTGCCGCCTTCCCGGCGTGGTCATTGACAACACCGCAGCAACGATTTGATGTGCTCGATGCGATTGGCACCGAAATCCTTGCGCGCAAGGGCGAGCTGGGCGATTTGCTCTCGCGTGAAGAAGGCAAGACGTTGCCGGAGGGCATCGGCGAAGCGGGGCGCGCGGGGCAGATTTTCAAGTTCTTTGCCGGCGAGGCGTTGCGCGTCGGCGGTGAAGTCGTCCCTTCAATCCGGCCAGGCATCGGCGTGGAAGTCACACGCGAACCCATCGGTGTGGTGGCGATGATCGCCCCGTGGAATTTCCCCATCGCGATCCCGGCGTGGAAGATCGCGCCTGCACTGGCATTTGGCAATTGTGTTGTCTTCAAGCCAGCCGATCTGGTGCCGGGTTGCTCATGGGCGCTGGCCGAAATCATTTCTCGCGCAGGGCTTCCGGCAGGGGTTTTCAACCTGCTCATTGGCCGCGGTTCGGTGGTGGGGCAGGCGATGGTTGATCACGAAGAGGTGGATGCGATCAGCTTCACCGGCTCAGTGGCGACCGGTAAAAATATCGGTGCATCTGCATTGAAGCGCATGGCCAAGATGCAGCTCGAAATGGGCGGCAAGAATCCGCTCGTCGTGCTCGATGATGCCAATCTGGAGCAGGCTGTTGAGGTCGCGGTGCAGGGTTCTTTCTATTCCACCGGTCAGCGCTGTACGGCGTCGAGCCGCATCATCGTCACCGCTGGAATTCACGATGCGTTCGTAAAGCGGCTCAGCGAGCGCACCCAGAGCCTGATCGTCGGCGATGCGCGCGATCCAAAAACGCAGATCGGCCCGGTGGTCGATGTGAAGCAGCTTGAGCAGAACGAGCGTTATATCGCCATCGGCAAAAGCGAGGGTGCCAAACTGGTCTGCGGCGGCGAGCGCCTCAAACGCGACAAGGAAGGCTTTTACTTCTCTCCCGCGTTGTTTACCGATTGCGACAACAACATGCGCATCTGCCGTGAAGAGATTTTCGGGCCAGTGGCGTCGGTCGTGCGTGCGAAAGATTACGATGACGCATTGACACTCGCCAACGATACCGATTTCGGGCTTTCCGCCGGTATCTGCACGACATCACTCAAGCACGCCACCCATTTCAAGCGGCACATTGAAGCTGGCATGGTGATGGTGAATGTCGCGACAGCCGGCGTGGATTATCACGTGCCGTTTGGCGGACGCAAAGGATCGAGTTACGGGCCACGCGAGCAAGGACGGTATGCGGCGGAATTTTATACGACGGTGAAGACGGCGTATACGCTGGCTTAAGAGGTCCGTCGTCCCAGCGGAGGCTGGGACCCAGTACCGACAATATCATTTCAAGGTTTGCTGCCGCATAAATGATGAGTTACAAATACTTCTCGTGATTTGAAAGGCGGTTAGGTTTTTGAATGGACTGGGTCCCAGCCTCCGCAGGGAAGACGTCAATCTGTAATTGGTAAAACCCAAACACAAGCACCAGCGCGCCTTTCCAGCCATTATATCGCCAGCAACCGCGCCGAATGGCGTTCTATAAAAACACTTTAGTCACCCAGAGGAGAAATCATGCAAAACCGCTTTGCAAAAATCATCGGCATTACGCTACTCACAACAGTAGGATTGATGTGCGCGCCACTTCTCCATGCGCAAGCCTGGCCGAACAAAACGATCAAATTCGTGGTGCCTTTCCCGCCCGGTGGCAGCACCGACGCCGTGGGTCGCCAACTCGCGCAGGAGTTAACCAAGTTACTCGGCCAGCCGGTCATCATCGAAAACAAAGGCGGTGCCAACGGCAACATCGGCGCTGATTTTGTCGCCAAGGCGGCGCCTGATGGCTACACGTTTCTGGTCTCGGGCGTGGGGTCTAACGCGATCAACTATTCGCTCTATCGCAGCATGCCGTTTGCGGATAAGGATTTCGCGCACGTCTCGCTGCTGGCCACCGGCCCCAATGTATTGGTCGTAAATCCGGAGTTCCCCGCGAAGACTTTCGCCGAATTCATCACGATGGTGAAAGCTTCGCCCGGCAAGTATTCGCACGCAAGTTCTGGTAACGGCTCATCGGGCCATCTGGCGATGAAGATGCTCGAACTCGCCTCGGGCATCAGCCTGGTACACGTGCCGTACAAGGGCGGTGGGCCGGCAATCATGGATACCATCGCGGGCCAGGTGCCGATCCTGTTTATCAATCAGGACAACGCGCTGCCACAAGTGCAGGCAGGCAAGCTGCGTGCACTCGCAGTCGCCAGCCTTGAGCGCAATCCTGTCTATCCGACCGTGCCGACGATTGCTGAATCCGGCTTTCCGGATTTCTCGGCGGTATCGTGGTTTGGTTTGACGGCGCCAGCGGGAACACCGAAAGATGTGATTCAAAAATTGAACGAGGCCACCGCAAAAGCCATGAACCAGCCGGAGATGAAGCAACGCTTGCAGGCGCAGGGCTTTGTGGTGGTGGCGGGAACACCTCAACACTTCACTG
>JBKJMK010000033.1:0-5536 GCA_046596005.1 Usitatibacteraceae bacterium
GGAATATGGAGTTTCCGTCAAATTTTTTGACCATTACGTTGGAGAGATCGCCTTCACCCGCCAGGCCGCGCACCGGGCGGCCGGTTGCCCGTAATGCGCGCGCCGGCAGGCGGTGCACCCGCTGCAGGCGGCGGCGCTGTCACCACCCGGCCAGAACCCGCCGCGATGCCCAACCAGTCCCAGCGCCCTTGCGCAATGGCATCGAGTATCGTTGCGCGATTTTGCTGCGCGGCCAGATACACGTTGGGTGCGAGTTCGTTGAACTGCATGTAGGCCTCGAGTGATTGGTAGCCGCAGGCGCCTTGATAAGCGCAACCATTCAATACCCGCTGTGCATCGGCGCTGCAGTTGGCGCCGCGATCACAGGCGGCCAGCGTCCACGCAGAACCCCAATCGCGCGCATTGAAAGGGTCACCCGCTGCGCCCAAACGCCGATCAGTCAGTTGCGTGGAATTCCATGTCAGCAATTGGCCGGCGCGCTGGATCGCGAAAGGGTCACCGCTCGCCAAACCATCACGCACCAGCGCAAGCTGATCTTCAGTCAATCGCCTTCCCTCGACACCGCGGGCATTACCGGCGCGGGCTTGCTCATTGAATTGATTCGCGGCCACGGCAACCTTTGCGCCGGGGTTGCCCGCAGCGGCGGCTTCGGCGTATAGCCGCGCGGCGTCCGCACCCGTAATGTTGGTCCCGGCGAATCCATCGCACATCGCGGTGACGCGATTAAAGGCCTCCAAGCGCTGCTGATTGTTCGGATCATTTATCTTGAGTCGATTCTGGAAACGCTCCCGATCCGCGTCGGTGATTTCCTTTGAGCCACGTGCCCGCCCCACGCATGTTTCGATGGCAACTGCAGCGAAATATTTTGTTTCCGCATCCGCACCTTCGGGATTGGCCATATAGCGATCGTAGAATGGTTTTAGCGCGAGTGCCTTTTCAAACTCCATGGCAAGCACGCTTTTCAGTGGCACCACGGCACGCGCGGAAACGGACATTGCAGGCAAGGCCCGTTGCGCCAAACCGGGCAGCACACTGACGCCAGTGTTCTGGTTCGAAGCGGAATTCGTGGAGACGGTCGGTTTAGCGGCGGTGGCAATGCTATCAGCGCCGCTTTCCGGACGGACCAAATACCAGGCGGACGCGACGACCAGGCCGCAAGCCGCCACCACCAACAGCAGAGTTCGATTCATTCTCGTTCTTGGGTAATGTGAGATGGCATGTTAGCGGAAATGCGCGTTGTTTAAATGAAAAACGGGGCACGTGGCCCCGTTGATGACGGAAGAAATGTAACTAGTTGTGCAGGATCTTCGACAAGAAGTCCTGCGTGCGTTGCTTCCGCGGTGAGCCGAAGAAATCATCCTTGGTGCAATCCTCCAGAATTGCGCCGCCTTTTTCCATGAAAATCACCCGGTCGGCCACTTTCTTGGCAAAGCCCATTTCGTGAGTCACGACCATCATGGTCATGCCTTCCTTGGCGAGTTCGACCATGACATCGAGCACCTCGTTGATCATCTCAGGGTCAAGGGCCGAAGTGGGTTCGTCGAACAGCATGGCAATTGGTTCCATCGACAACGCCCGTGCGATGGCGACACGTTGCTGCTGGCCGCCGGAAAGTTGGGCCGGGTATTTGTCCTTGTGCTCGATCAGTCCGACGCGATCCAGAAGCTTCAAGCCTTTCTCGCGCGCCGCTGCCTCAGAGCGCCCAAGCACTTTGGTCTGCGCCATCACCAGATTCTGTGTCACGCTCATGTGCGGGAAAAGTTCGAAGTTTTGAAACACCATCCCCACCCGCGAGCGCAGCTTGGCGAGATTGGCTTTTTTTGCGCCAACCGAAATGCCATCGACCCATATTTCGCCTTTTTGAAACGGCTCAAGCCCGTTGACGGTTTTGATGAGCGTGGATTTTCCTGAGCCGGACGGGCCGCACACCACCACCACCTCGCCTTTGGTGACCTGGGTTGTGCAATCAACCAGCACCTGTTTGTCGCCATACCATTTGCTGACGTTTTTGATTTCGATCATGGCCATTATTTATTCCTTGAATTTTTTGCGTAAGACAAAATAAGTGTTGGAGGAAATCGTTGAGTCCTTACGCGCCGCCCGCCTTGAGGTTGGGCTCGATTAACGTGGTGCCCTGGTTTGTCGCCCGCTGACGGGTTGGGTCCATGCGGTTCTGCAGGTATTTCACCAACTTCGAGGCGCTGAAGCAGATCACCAGGAATACGAGCGCAACAAAAATATACAACTCGACGATTCGCCCCGAAATCTGTCCGGCTTTGCTCGCCGCACCCAGAAAATCCTTGAGACCGACCACATACACAAGCGAGGTATCCTGAAACAGGATGATCGCTTGCGTAAGCATGATCGGAATCATGTTGCGGAACGCTTGTGGCAGCACCACATAGCTCATCGACTGCCAATAGTTGAGGCCGAGCGCATAGGCCGCCCAGGGCTGCCCGCGTGGCACCGACTGGATGCCGGCGCGGATAATTTCCGAGTAATAGGCCGATTCCACCATGATGAATGCGACGACAGCCGACGTGAATGGGCCTACCGCTTCACCTTGCTGGCCGGTAAGTTTTTGCATCAGTACCGGTGTCAGAAAATAAAACCAGAAGATCGCCATGATGAACGGGATCGAGCGGATCAAATTGACAAATCCTGCTGCGGGATACGAAAGCAATTTGAAGCTCGACAACCGCGCCAGTGCGAGCAGGGTGCCAAAGAAAATGCCGCCTGCAAGCGCGATAGCGAACAGCTGCAGGGAAAGCAGCAAGCCGTCCCACAGAATTGGCAGACTCTTGACGATGATGCTGAAATCGAAATCACCCATGATCAGTGACCTCCCTGCGAAACATAGCCGGGAACGGCGACTTTGTTTTCCAATAGCCGCATCAGGAAAATGACCGTCAGCGTGATGACGATATAAATGAGTGTCGCCACCGTGAACGACTCAAAGGTGCGAAACGTGTACTCGGAAATTTGCCGGCTTTGCGCCGTCAATTCCAGAATGCCGATCGTGAGCGCCGTCGAAGAATTCTTGAAAATAGTCAGAAACTCCGAGGTCATCGGCGGAATGATGAGCCGGAAAGCCATCGGCAGGATGACGTATTTGTAAACCTGCGGGAGGGTAAAGCCCATCGCCAGTCCGGCGTTCGTTTGGCCCCTGGGCAGCGATTCAATACCCGCACGTACCTGCTCGGCGACACGGGATGCGGTATAGAGCCCAAGGCAAAGTACCGCAGCGGTGAATTCCCACAGGCTGAACTGGGCGAAAGGCAGCGTGATGAGGTTTGGATAGGTGCCTTTGAGCCAGTCACCGAGTTCAGTCGGGACCACTTCCGGCATCACGAAATACCAGAGGAACATCTGCACCAGTAGCGGGATGTTCCTGAAAATCTCGACGTAGGTCGTCGCGAGCAGGCGCGGAATCTTCAGTGGAACGGTGCGGAGTACGCCGATGATCGAGCCCAGCACAAACGCGATCACCCATGCCGATATGGACACCAGCATCGTCCACATCAGGCCCGACATCATCCACTCAAGATAGGTCAAGCCGCCGGATGGTGCCTGCTCCAGAAGAAATTTGAAGTCCATATTGCGCTCCCATTTCGCAATGACGCGTAAAGCCCTGCGCACATTGCGGCGATGCTGATGATCTTGTTTGCGGCCTGGTCGGCAACCGATTGACCGCCATGCTCATGTTGATGAGCAGCCCTTTGTGGCAATCAATTGCTGCAAGAAAAAAGGGGAATCGATTCCTCGATTCCCCTTGTCGCCCGGGTTGCTTACTCCGGTAGTGCCTGGAGTTGGAAGCCAACTTTCAGAAGCGGGCTCATTGGCATGCCGATGGTTTCACCGGATGGCAGCTTGCCGATAAACCACTTGTCGTAAATCTTGTTGATTTCGCCGGAACGCATCAGGGCGGACAGCGCGCGATTGGCAACGATGGCGAAGTCGGCGTCGTTCTTCCTGAACATGATGCCGTATGGATCATACGAAAGGTAATCACCCACCACATCGAAGTCTTTAGGCTTCTTTGCCTTGGCGATCAGGCCATAGAGCAGCACGTCATCCATCGAAAACGCGGCAGCGCGACCGGACTCAACCGTCAGGAACGATTCAGCATGATCCTTCGCGTTCAGGAACTTGATGTTGAGATTTTCCTTATCGGACAGCGCCTTGATGGTGCGTTCGTTGGTGGTGCCCTGTGTCACGACGACGGTTTTACCTTTCAAATCTTTATAGGATTTGATCTTGGCGTTTTTTTTCACCAGCAGTTTGGTGCCGGTCACAAACGTGACTGGTGCAAACGCAACCTGCTTCTGGCGGGTCAGGTTATTGGTGGTCGAACCGCATTCCATATCGATGGTGCCGTTGGACATCAGCGGGATGCGGGTTTGTGAGGTGACCGGATTGGTGTTGACCTTAAGCGTTGGCATCATCAATTCTTTTTTCACTTCCTCGACGATCGCCATGCAAAGGTCGATCGAGTAGCCGATCGCCTGCTGCTTGTCATCAAGATAGGAAAACGGAATCGATGTTTCGCGGACACCGAGTGTAATGACACCGGAATCCTTGATCTTCTTCAGCGTACCGGTCAATTCCTGCGCGACCACCGGAGCAGCCAGGCATGTTGACGCCAGCAACCCGGCCGTCAGTTTAGAGAGTGTGGAAAATTTCATGGGTGATACTCCTCGTGATGTGTTGATTGATACGTTGATTATTTTTTTACGGGCAAAAATGATATTACGCCTTTAAATCAAAAATCAGTGTATCGCATCTAAGCCATGTCTGAACAGCCAATTAGCAACGCCGCCGCGATCCGCCGACCCTCGCCCATCAGCACGTTATGCCATGCGGGACAGACCACGTTAAATTTCTTCTAGACTTTGGCTTTCGCTCTCCCTGCAAATTTCCCATGCCCCGTCGCGCCCGTCTCTCTCCCCGGCATTCCCTGGCACATCATCCAGCGCGGCAACAATCGCGCCGTCTGTTTCCACGGCGAACAGGGCTAAAGGAGCCAGGCTCTGAGGTTTCCCCACGAATCATGCCCGTGCCACCGCACAGCCCGTTGCCGCTGCAGCCTGTTGTCGCAGGGCATAAATGTATGGCCAGGCGTCAGCATTCTTTTTCAATAAGTCCGGCCTCTCGATCACGCGCGTGGCGAGCGTCATCACCGAAATCGTTTTGCGATTTTTGATGTTGTTGCTCGTCAGCGAACTACATAGAACTACATTGGGTCAGGCCTTGCCTGTTGCATAGCGCGCTTTTAAGAGAAAAGCTGGCAAGAGGCAAGGCCTGACCCTCTTTTTTCCTTCTCTTTTTTCCTCGTTTTTCGTTGTGTGTCGTGGCGCACAGTTTACCTGTTCGAGGCAGACAATTTTCTCGCATCGCGCGCATGAATGCATCAGCGCGGTCCCGTTCATCAGCACAACTGCCCGCCAACAAAAGCCGCCGACGAATCGCACATCGAAATCCTGATGGATCAATTGCATTTTGTGCGGTATCGCACAGTTTGCACACTTAGCAATGT
>JBKJMK010000048.1:0-6377 GCA_046596005.1 Usitatibacteraceae bacterium
CAATTCCCGCCAACCCACCGATGCCCACCATGTGCAGAAATATCAAACAACTATTCAATTTCGAACCTCCGGTGACGAATGAGGAAATCCGTGCGGCATCGCTGCAGTTCGTGCGAAAGGTCAGCGGCTTCAACAAACCGTCCAAGGTAAACGAGGCCGCATTTCTGGCGGCAATCGAGCAGACAACGGCAATCTCGGCCACATTGCTTAACGCGCTTCAGACCGATGCGCATCCTAAGAACCGAGGCGAAGAAGTCGCCAAGGCTCGGGTGCGTTTTGTGCAGCGGTTTCCGGGTTAGAGGCGAGCCCGTTCACCGGCGCCTGACGCGCACGTCTCAGGGAAAATTACAAACCCCCCGCCGCTGACTAATTACTTTTCGATATTTCGGGTTCACGTCCCGTTGAGTTTGCAGGGGGTTCTCTTTCCATGGTCGATTTGATTGGTCGAGGTATCGCGCACGGCTGAAATGATGGATCAGCGTTTCATCATTGCTGCCTGGCGTAGTGCCGCGCAGATTGGTGCGGTGCGTCACGAAAAGAGATGCCTCGGTACGCGTGCGAAGGATTTTTTCGTTGTATAAAGTCATGTCCAGCGCATCTTTGCTCGGACGCAGACGGCGGGAGGCCGGGACATAATCTCGCTTCTCAGCCATTTCAGATAAAACAATTGTTTTGGGAGACACCATGATTCGTCGTTTTCATCACAAGTTGGGTTTAGGGGCAATCGCAATGAGTATCGCCGCCACACTGGCGCCGGGCATTGCCGAGGCTAATCACGCCTGGGGCAGCTACCATTGGGCGCGTACCACGCCCCAGTTCACATTGAAATTGGGTGACAATCTCACCACGGCGGATTGGCAAGGCCATCTTTATCAGGCATCGAGTGATTGGAACAGCCCACAGCAGTTCGGCGCTTCATCCACGCCCCTACTGACCGCCGTCGTCGCGGGCCAATCAAGCAGGCGCTGCGGGATGGTGGCGGGCACTACGCAAATTTGTAACAGCAAATATGGCAGCAACGGCTGGCTGGGCCTGGCATCGATCAACATTACAGGTGGTGTGCATATCACGCAAGGTTCCGCGAAGATGAACGACACGTACTTCAACACGGCAACCTATAACAACCCCAATGAAAGACTGCATGTGATGTGCCAGGAAATTGCGCACACGTACGGCCTCACGCACCAATCCGAAGACGGCAGTTCGCAAAATAGCTGTATGGATTACTTTTCCAACACCGGTGCCAATGCGGGCAGTACGCTCAGCACGCGGCCCAACAAGCACGACTTCGACCAGTTAAGCCTGATTTACAGCCACCTTGACAGCACCACCACAGTTGCGGCGATTGCTTCCAGCGTCACCAACGGCGCGGATATCGACGACAATCCCAATAGCTGGGGCCAGTTGATACGCCAATCCGCGAACGGTCGAAGCTCCATCTACCACCGCTACAACCGCGACGGCAGTGAAACCGTCACCCATGTTACATGGACGCTGGAAGCAGCCGCGCGTTGCCCGGGGTGTGATCACCGTTACTAACTGCGAAGAATTTTTTTTGCGTCAATAAAAACGGGGCCGCGCGCCCCGTTTTTATTTGCTTTCAGAAAGTGATGCCTGCACCGGCCGTTAGGTTTTGTATCGTACGGAATGATCACGTCACCTGAAGCAAACGCAAAAAAATACATACGCGTATCATTCACCAGGTCAGTCCTGACGACTGCCATTTCAAAACCTAACAGGGAGATAGTAAATGATTCATTCCAAGAACAAGTTCTGGTTTGCCATCGGATTCGTCGCGTTGGTGAGCGCTATATCGGGTTTGGCGAATGCGGCGGCGAATGCGGATGAGACCGCGATCCGCGCACAAACCCTAAGTTGGGAGAAAGCGTATAACGGCGGCGACGCGAAAGCGGTAACCGCACAATATGCCGACGACGCGCTTCTCCTTCCACCGGGCGCGGCAGGCGCAAATGGCCGGACGGCGATCCTCGCATATTTCACAAAAGACATTGTCGGCTCGAAAGCCGCCGGGGCAGTATTTGTGATTAATCCTAAAACCGATGTCGGTGTTTCGGGCGACATGGGTTGGGAATCGGGTACGTATAAGGTGACAGTGAAGGGTGCCGTGGTCGAGACCGGTAAGTTTCTTTCGGTCTCCCGCAAGAAAGATGGAAAGTGGCTCTACATCCGCGATACCTGGAATGCGGATGCGCCTCCCGCCCCTCCCGCGCCGCCGAAAGCGCCGGCTCCGCCCGCAGCAAAGAAATAGGCTGCGATCTGTAGTGGACAAGCGTGTCATGCGCAAAGAAAAAGGGCCTCAAGTGAGGCCTTTTTCTTTTGCATAGTGATCAGGCTGCATATTCACCAGCGAAAGCGGGCAAACCCGTGAGCCCCACAAATCTTCCAGAACGACAATGGTCAGAGAGCCATGTCCTCGCCTGGCACGCAACGCGATGCCCCGACCGCATTAGCATTCCGCTTGAGATAGTGCCACGGCAGCGTTGCGCCGTTGATGCCCCTGAGAGTGACGTGTAATATGACCACGGTGCAACGAAAAGGTTGGGGTTATTACGCTATTTGCGGTTTAAGTTCCCTCAATCCGGTACGTGCATCCATTGTTGCAGTTCCCCGTATATTGCCCGGTACCGCCAGTCAATGGAACTAAGGGGCGGTATTTGTCTATCAACCCTCAAGGAAATTCAATGAAAAAATTGCTTAAAGTATCTGTAATGCTCGCCTTGCCCGCCGCCCTCGCTGCATGCAGTTCGATGGCACCCATGGTTGTTCCAGTCGCACCCGCTGCCGTCACGGTTCCCGCTGGCAACAAACTCGTCTCCGTACTGAAGGGCGTTGGCATGCTCACCTGGGAATGTAAAGCCAATGACACAGGCGCATTCGTCTGGAGTGGCCCGTCGCCAGAAGCAGATTTGATCGACAAAAGCGGTGCGAATGCGGGCAAATACTATGGTGGACCAACTTGGTCGCATAACGATGGCAGCAAAGTAACCGGCAAGCAACTCGCCGTTTCGCCTTCGCCCGGCAATATCCCGCTGCAACTGGTCCAAGCCAACCCGGCCACCGGTGACGGCGCGATGAAGGGTGTTACGTACATTCAGCGGCTGAACACCGTTGGCGGGACCGCAGTTGGCACCTGTACCACCGCCAACAGTGGGGCAAAACAAGAGGTTAAATACTCGGCCGACTATTATTTCTACAAGGCATCCTGAACTGCTAACCGCCTGAAGATGTAAACATGCACGCAGTGAGTTAACACGCAGGTCTGGTGCGAGTCATCGCGCCAGACCTGGGTGGCAAGGCTTGCTGGAATCACACTAATTTAATCGAACAGCCGCGCTTTCTGTGCGCTTAGTCCTTTACAAACGCCGTACGATTCGCGTTCAACCACTGTTCGAAATTCATCAACGCCGGGTTGAGTCTGCGTGTAGTTTCGACACTGCGCGCCGCGCGAAATGCTGTTTCGAAATCGTGATTGAACTGGAACATGTTGCCTAGATCTTCCGCACCCGGAAACCCCAATCCGCGATAAAACGCCGGCGTGACCGCGTTGTAAGCGACAGGCTGATTCATGAGTTTGCTGAACGCGGCAGCCATGTCCGTACCACTCAGATGTTCCCCCGCAATGCCGATCGATTGCGGCAGTGCGGCGGCACCAGCCTTGAATATACCGAGCGACGCACGACCGATATCCGCGGCGGCAATTTCCGGCAATTTGGCGTCGCCCAACGGAAATGTGATTGCGAGCTTACCATCTGGTCCAGCGGTGGGTCCCATGCCGAAGTGAATGAAGTTTTCCCAGTAGAACGAGGTATGGAGCAGTGTCACCGGCAATTTGCGATCGATAAAGAACTGATTCGCTTCGCCTTTCGCATCGAGATGCGGGACGTTGTACTTGCCCATCAATACCGGCATCGTTCCGCTGCCGACCGGGATGGATTTCCGCGTGTCTTCCAGCGTGGACCAGATGACGTGCTGCAGTTTCGCATCGGTTGCAGCTTGTGCCAGCGTCCGGGCTTGTGTCAGTTCCTTGTCAGGCGAAAAATGTTCCCAGAAGTTGGTGATGCAAAAAGCGCCGTACGCGCCCTTCATCGCACGCGCCACACTAGCGGCATCGTCGAGATCGGCGGCAATAACTTCCGCGCCTGCGCGTGACAATGCTTTCGCCGCATCGGAATCGGGCTTGCGCGTGACGGCACGCACGGCGAAACCGCCATCGGTATCGGCGAGAATGGCGCGGGCCAGGCCGCCGCCTTGTGCGCCGGTGGCACCGAACACAGTGATCAGTTTTTTGCTCATGGAAAAGGCTCCTTTGGTTGACGCACGTGCCTCGATGGATTCGATCTCGCGCATAGTTTGCGTTTCAGAATTGTCCTGGATTGAGCAACCATTATTCCGTATTTGAATGAATGCAGGGTAGTCACCGAGGATGCATGGAATTTTATATATAAGTAGGCATCGAGAGCACCAGTCGTGCGATTTGGTATTTCCATTGCCGGCGCATTTCTATCGTATGCTGCGCACTTCACAGAAATCGCAGTATTGTTTCGCAGGAAAAACCAGCGCTGCTATATTCATGATGTCGCGGTTCATAAAGGATGTTAAATGAGTGATGACACCAAGGCCTGCCCGGTTTGCGGTGAAACGATCAAGGCGGTGGCCATCAAGTGCCGTTTTTGCAATACTGATCTGGCCGCGTTCGCGGCTTCGAATGAAGCGGCGGTCGAGACATCATTATTCACCGGTCGCCCCGCCGTGATTTACAGCGCCTGGCAATGGATCGTCGTTGTGCTCACGCTAGGGTTGGGTTTGATATATTTCTGGCTGAAAAGCCTCGATTCGAGTTACGAGATTACGTCGCAGCGTGTGCGCATCGAGCGCGGAATCCTGTCGAAAACCAAAGACAGCCTTGAGCTGTTTCGTATCGATCATTTTGATTTGCATAAACCCCTGGGGATGCGCCTTGTCGGCCATTGCCTGCTGCATCTGCGCTCGTCAGACGCAAGTTTTGCGACTGTCATCCTCTACGGCATTCCTGATCTTGAAAAACTTGCGGATTCCTTGCGCGAGTGTTCGTTGCGCGAACGGACGCGTAGGCGGGTCACCACGTTTGTGCAGGCTTAACGAAGTCCCGGGCACGGTTGGCCAGGGAATCAACGTCGTGGTCCATTCGCTGGTCGATATCAGGCAGCGAACGAATTACTTGGTGATAATCCAATAGGGATATTGGAAGCAGCGTGAATTGTTTGAAGAGAACAAATCACACCACCTTTTTATTTCCCGTCGGCCCCGTGGCAGATGAGACTGGGAATGAACCCCCGTAGGTTGCGAACTTGATTCTGGTTCATACGCTAGAATGCGATTGATCAATGTCAGATGGGCCCTATCCATTTCCGGGTTAGTTTGACCTACGATACGATGTATGACGTCAGCGAGTATGGAACAGTGTGCACCGTGGCAGAAACGCGATTTGTTCGGGCATGTCAAATAGTTATCGAAATTCCAATTAATGAACCGGGGGAATTGAAATGAAGAAAATGTCGAAGGCACTTTTGCTTGTAACCATTCTGATGTTGAGCACTATCCGTATTGCCGGCGCAGTTACCGACGGCAGCCTGGACGGGAATGGCCATCCCCATGTCGGCTTGTTGATTTTCGATGTGGATGGTTCCCCGGCATTCCGATGTTCCGGAACCTTGCTTTCCCCCACCGTTTTGCTGACTGCTGGACATTGCACCGATGGCGCCAGCGGCGGTCGTGTATGGTTTGAAGCCGATGTTCAATCGAATCAGGCTGCGTTGGGCTATCCCTTTGGCGGCGCGACGAGCGTCGAGTTTTGCGGGATTGCCACCCATCCGCAATTCGGCGAAGGCTCCTTCGTGCTCCACGATGTCGGGGTTGTGACGCTTTGTACCCCGGTGACGAGGTCTACCTACGGCGTACTTCCTTCTGTAAATCAGCTCGATGCGTTAAAGACAAAACGCGGAGGTCAGGATGTTACTTTCACCGCTGTCGGCTACGGCGGTCAAAAGAGTTTTCCTGATGCTGCCTCATTCCAAAACTCATTCTTGAAAATCCGCATGGTAGCGACACCGAAATTGAATCAGATCAACACCGGCTTTACCGGCAATTTTTCGTTGCTGCTATCGAACAATGCCCATACTGGTGGCACCTGTTTTGGCGACTCTGGCGGCCCGAACTTTTTGGGCGGTAGCAACATTGTTGCCGCGGTGACTTCGTTCGGCATCAACGGCAACTGTGCCGGAACCGGCGGGGTCTTCCGCATGGACCGGCAGAACGTACTGGATTTCGTTAATTCGTTCCTCAATTAACGAACTGGTCTCTATTTGGTAAAAACAAGG